>PEZZ01000050.1:1139-8813 GCA_002773845.1 Candidatus Buchananbacteria bacterium CG10_big_fil_rev_8_21_14_0_10_42_9 | reverse complement strand
TAGAACACTGTGCCCTAGATGGACTAACGCCCAATGAGGCGCTAGAAAGGGTGCAAAATGTGTGTGCCTAAAACATTTGAATAATTACTAACCATAAACTACACTCTACGTTTGATATTTAATCCGTTGAACATTTATCCCCTGCCCGGCTAAACCACTAATAATTTGGGGCTCGTGCAATTTCACTTCTTGCGCTACCGACGAGCTTAGACACGCAATTTTTAATACGCCATCTTTAAAAGAAACAGCGTGCATTTGATCGGCATGTGGACCAAAAATTTCCTTGGATAAATCGTCAAAACTGCCGACTACGTCAGCTGCCTTGATTTGTTTTTGAATCCCGGCTTTTCTAATTGCCTGCGGAAGTAAGTCTGATAATTTTTTCATACTAACCAATAGCCAAGCAAGCGTTCTAACATTGGATGAACCAATAAAAATGCCAAAACTAAAATTATTATTATGCCAAAAATTAATTGCCTGGCTGAGGCTTCATAATTTTTAGTGATGACACGCCACAATACCAAAGACGCTAAAATTAAAAAACCAGATTGCAAATACTTAATCGTTTCAGCCGCAAAGTAAGCTGTACCTTCGGTTGATAACCAATAGCCAGCACCATAAACGATAAGCCCCCAAACTCCGATGTACAGTAATATAGTTATCATAAATTTTCCCTCCTTTGTAGTCTTGAGCGAAGTCCCCGCCAAAGGCGGGTCAACCTCTGGCTGAGAAAGATCTCAAGGGCCCAACGCTTCGCCATTTCTGACATGGTGGCGCTCGAGATTGACATGACTACGCGTCAATTTTGGACGCCAAAATAAAATCGTTAATAAACAACCCGTCAATGGCGTGGGTGGTTAAATCAATGCGCACGTTTTTATACCCGGTTAAATGAATATCTGGGTGATGCCCCTCGTCTTCGGCTAAATGACCAACTTTATTCACAAACTCTAAAGCCTCTTTAAAGTCCTTAAAAGTATAGCTTTTGGTAATCGATTTGGCATCACTAGTAAGTTTCCAGCCTGGCGCTTCCTTCAATTTCTCTTCCGCTTGCTTGCGGTCTAATGGCTTAACGGCGCCTTCGCAAGCAACACATTTTTGTTTAGTTAAATCCATAGATTATTATTATAACATATAAAACAAAGCTTTCCTGTACGTTTCCTCCTTTCTGGATGCACAGGAAAGCTACTCCTTTTGAAGCGGGACAAGCAGCGAGTTTGGGTCGAGGTGGCCAATCTCAACGTAATTCCCCTGCTCGTCGCAGTAGCAAATATCAACTTCAAAGTGTAGGTGATGCCCGAATTGGGCGACTTCGCCTGACATCACACTGAAGTTGTAGCCAGAACCGCCTTCAAGGCCAATGGCCTGGCCTTGGCATACAGCCTCTCCAGCCGACAAATTCGGCTGTTCGGCCAAGTGCCCGTAGTAGGTGCAGACACCTGCATAACCGGGAAGCTCATGGTACAACTTAATCCAGTTTCCTTTCCGGCTATTACAATACGGGTCGTTAAACTGCGGGCAGGGCTCGCCCACAGCTACTACCACGCCGTCGGCCGCGGCCAACACAGGAGCGCCGAGTTGATCCGACATATCGATACCCCGATGCTCCTGGCTAATGTAGTGCGGTTTAGACGTCGCATCGAACGGGCCGTAGGGTTGCGTAACCTTGGGATTACGCAACGGCCAAATTAGAAGATTTTCGGGGTCGGCATAGGAGGCCGACGCCCAAAGCACTGCCAGCATGAGGCAGAGCCATTTTTGAGGACGCATTGCCAGCCTCCTTTAGCGCAATTGCGCCAGTTACCGCCCTTGTTTTGTCTTACTGCAATACAAAAACAAAGTCAAGGCTAGGCTAATTTAAATACCAAATCGCGCCGTTTAGAATTGTGGCAAAGGCGCCCCAGAGAAAATATGGTACTAATAAATAGCCCGCGATTTTTTTGAGCTGATGAAACTTTATAGTAATAATTAAAACTAAGACCAGCAAAATAACTATTACTCCAAAGGCGAGGCCGATTGATTGCCAACCAAAAAAGACAATTGACCATAAAGAATTTAAAACTAATTGAGCTAAATAAATTGCTAAAGCCGTATCGCGTGTTTTACTTTTTGGCATAACCCAAATTAAATACATGGCGATGCCCATTAATATATATAATGTAATCCATACTGGCCCAAACACCCAACTCGGCGGATTAAAAGACGGTTTGTTTAAATTAATATACCAACTGTCAATTGCGGGAGCGGTAAAAAACGAACCAATCGCCCCGGCCAATTGAGGCAAAATTAAGGCAACCACTAATTTAATTGGATTATTCATATTAAGTTAAATTTAAAATTCTATACGCTAAATAAGCAATCAAACCAAGCCCCAGAGGATAAATTATAAAAAGCCAAACATAAGAGGCGACACCGGCTTTTTGCGGATTTTTTAAAAATTCAAACCAACTCAGTAAGCCCAGATAAGAAGCTATGATGTTCAAAATAATAGCGCCGACTAAAATCGCTAATCCTAAAATAAAAATAAAAACAATTTTCATAGTTTAATTATAACACACTACTTTGTCATCCTTGAGCGTGGCGAATGACTTCCCCGATTGTCATCCTGAGGAGCCTGCCTGCCGGCAGGCAGGCGTAGCGACGTGAGGATCTCAGGTTTAGAGATTGCGACGCTTCGCTCGCAATGACAATTTTAAAGCCCGCTGTAGACTGAGAAGGTGCTAAGAAAAGTCGGGATGGCAAAAAGGAGACCAACAAATGGAAATACCAACATTACCACGCCGACCCAAAAAGCAATGGCGATATATCGGCGAATGGTGCTAACCGATTTATGCACCTCATCCACCTTTTGCTCCAAAACCTCCCACCTTTGTTGCATATCTTTATCCATAACTTAAAATTAATTATTTAAGCACTACCGGGACTTCTAAAGCATCGTCATATTCGGGTAGTCCGGATGGATTATCTTTTTGCAAAATTAGCGCGCCGCGATTGCTGTAACTATTAGGATCCAAATCAAAATTTACCGTTGCGGTAAAAGGTACAAAATCTTCAGTCATCCAATCATCTTTGGCCTGGGCAATGCCTTGGCCAATTATTAGCCCGTCCCAATTGACCACGACAACCGGAAAGCTCGCTTCAAAAAACCAATAGCCGCGCGCTTTGCCCGTTATCGTAACTGGGCTTGAAATTTCCTGGTTTGGCCGGGGAGAATTTATTTTAATCAAATCATTTTTTTCTAATTCATTGCCAATATCTTCAGTGAAAGTTTCCCCGTTATGCCGGCATTGCCGCGGATAACTTTCCATTACCGGATTACCTGCCGCAACACATCTTTCAAAACTATCAACCATTACCCCGTCCCCGGGAGTCACCGCCGGCCTTTTCCACCACCAAAAAAGAGCCCCTAAAACAATAATTATGGCAATTATTATAGCTAATGTCTTTTTCATACTTTAATTATAGCACAATAAAAAAACCTGGTTTTTAGCTCAGGTTATAATGCCTTCGATTCTGGCTCGGCCAGCCCAATATTTGAGATCCATTGGACAGCTGATTTCCTCCCTAACGTGAGGCAGGTAGTACTTAACAATCGACATTGCCGTTTGATATAACTCATCAACGTATTCTTCGGTGCAATACGGATGATTAGCCAAAAAGATAGTGTTGAAGGTAACTACCCGCAAAAAGTGGCTGAGTTTACCCGCCTTGTGTAACCGCAGGGCCAACCTTGCTTCTTTCAAGCTTATTGTTGAGCCGCTTCTGACGTCGATCAGCCTGACAAGTTCCGGGGATTCGTTTTTGACAAGCGGAGCAAAGACAATGTTCGCTCCAAAGTTGATCATCTGACCGCTAATAACAGCCGTGCCAAAACTTTTTTTTCGCCCTCTTCTCGGTCTCACAAATTCCTCCTTTGGTTATGAGCCGTAGCTAAAACCTACAACTGCCATCCAAAATTGTCAATATCTTATTTAGACAGATAATAACTAGGAATGATGGCGAGGACAAAATATATAAGAAATCCTAAAATTGAGAATAAAACTAATAATGGCAATGTTAGCTCATTAATCCGGCCAACGAGAATAAATTCATTAATCCATCCTAATACTCCAAGTGTCACGCTAGCTTTAAGATAAGATAATTTAAATTTTTTTTGGATAAAATAAAGGATTAAATATAAAATTAAAAACGCGGGCAAAGTTATCACAATGCATTCTTTGTATGGAGTCTCGCAAGTTAAATACTCCTCAATTAATACTAATGGAAAAGCTAAGATCAAAAAATTTATTGGCCGACCGAAAGGAGAATATTTTTTTATATTATTTGCAAAAAAATCTTTTAGAAAAAAAGACAATCCCCCAATGATTATAATCCAGTAAAGAAATACTTCTATGAGAGTGAATCTATCCATAAGCTAATTAAATGCAAGCTGCCTGCCGGCAGGCAGGTAGATAAAAACTTCGGTAAGAGTAAAATTAATCATGCCTCGTTATTTTTTTTCATTACCGGGCGAAATATAAATACTTTCAAATTTTGCTTTTTCAACTCAAGTTTAAAAGTTTGTAAGCAAAATAAGCTATCAGGCCAAGGCCCAGAGGATAAATTATAAAAAGCCAAACATAAGAGGCGACACCGGCTTTTTGCGGATTTTTTAAAAATTCAAACCAACTCAGTAAGCCCGAGTATGAAGCCAAAACATTAAGGATAATTGCGCCAATCAAAATCGCTACGCCCAAAAGAAAGATTAAAACAACTTTCATATTTTAATTATATCATACCCGATTGTCATCCTGCTTGTCCGCCTCTGGCGGGAGGAGTCCCGAGCGTAGGCGAGGGAGGACGTGAGAATCTCAGGTTTAGAGATTGCGACGCTCCGCCACGTCATACATGGCTTCGCTCGCAATGACACCAACCACCCCAGAAAGTTTTTTATTTTTATAAATCTAGCACTTCTTTTATAAAAGAAGTGCGTGCATAAAAGGCCCTGCTTGTGCTACCATGACCGGGCCCTTTAGTACGAGGCTGAATAAAAGTGCCCATTTTACCAGTTAGATGATCAAATCCTTTATTGATAATAGTGTTTCTAACTATATTATAATCTTCCTCGATTATTTTAATCAGTTTTTTATCATCTTCAAAGTCTAGGGAATCTACGCTAAGTAGTTTGGAACTGCTTTCTTCTTTGTCAACAAATAATCTTCCACAAAGGATAAGGCTTTTTAACTTTGCCCAAAGATGACTGTCATAAAAATCAGTAGAAGCGACTTGCTCACTATTAATCATGGTAATAGCGAAAGTTTCTTTCGGCTTCAAGGTCTTACAATCAGCTGCATACTTAAATGGAAACGATTTTAACTCCCAGTATTCACCGTTTGGCGCTTGCACGCTGTTAAGCCCTAGCCCAAGATAAATTTCCAACGTATGCCCTGCCCAACCTTTATTCGGTTTCCCATTTTTAAAAACCGTAACATTATATTGCTCAGCAAGCTCTCTTAAGTTTTTTCCTATCAGCTTTCTTAGCTTTGCCAGCGCTTCTTTTTTTGTAATAACTTTTTTCATACCAACTTTTCCTTACTCATATCCTTAAATCGTTTAATTGACAAATCCAAATATTTTTTCTCTGTATCAATTCCAATGAATTTTCGTCCGAGCATGCTAGCAACAATGCCGGTAGTAGAACTGCCAGTAAAAGGATCTAAAATCAAATCACCTTTATTAGTGCTGGCCATTACAATGCGCTTTAATAATTCTACTGGTTTTTGGGTTGGGTGTTTACCAAATTTCTTCTCCCAAGTTTTTGGTGTACCGATAGCCCAAACTGAACGCATTTGTTTATCTGGTTTTTTTATAAAATCATTCACATGCCACTCCCCACCTTTCATCAGCTTGTAGTTATAAGTATGTTTAGTTTTCTCGTCTTTCCGCGCCCAAATCAATGTTTCATGGCTAGCAGTAAAATAACGTCCGCTTAAATTCGGGGAGGCGTTGGGTTTAAACCAAGCAATATCATTTAAAATTTTATAACCCGCTGCCTGAATTGCGTGCCCGCATTGGTAAATTGAATGATAGGTACCGCTGACCCAAAGCGTACCTGCCGGTCTAAGAACGCGCCGACAAGCTGCTATCCATTTTTTATGAAATTCGTAGTCATCTTTAAACCCCTTGCTCGCATCCCAAGTTCCTTTATTAACGCTGACGCGCCTGCCCGCATAAACGGTAAAACCACCGTTTGAGAGATTGTAGGGCGGATCGGCGAAAATCATATCTATGGAATTTTCCGGAATTTTTTCTAGGATTGCCAAACAATCATGGTTAAAAAGATAAAACTTGCTATCCTTATCGTGAAAATAGCTCCTTTTTTCTTCCGGTTTTTCAATCGCTTTTATCACATTTTTCATGGTTACTATTATAACATAAAAGGCGCCCCTTTAATGGCGCCGTATTTTTACCCTTTTATTATAGCTTATTTTGTTTGTTTTTTCAAATCCCTTTATTTCTAAATTTATTATAATGACTTACTATCAAGCCAAAATTCTTTAAACTCAGCGCAAACATCATGCACTAAATAAGGGTCAATAAGCCCTATGCCAACCTCCGAAGATGTGTTATCAAGATCCTCTTTTGTTTTGATGAGATATTCAAAACTTTCAGTACGAAAAATTTCTTTTTCTACATTTGGCTTAAACCTAATATCAATTTTAAGATTTAATAAATTACTGTCTTCTTCGTGGGCAACCAAGAAAGTTGTCTGTACTTCAGTGCCTGGCTCAATGCCAATGTCACCATAAATTCTCGGTTGAAATTGACCTTTAATATCCCTCACATACTTATCTTCAACCTTACATCCAATGTGCTGGTAATTACCATCGCCAATTATACAACTAAATACATCATTGTAATCAAATTGTAAATTCAACCTTGATCCTGAATTTGGTTTAATGGTAATCTGCGATATAAAATCAGGCCCTATAACATCAGTTAAATAAACTATCCTGCCAGGATTCCTCTTAGTAATATAGGGGCAATAAATTTTCTTATCTTGCTTTAAAGTATCAAAAAAATAAGTAAAATTTTCAACATCTGCGAGGGAGCTGCCGTCATAATAATATTGATGAGTGCTTGGGCTAGATTCTCCTAATACTCTCCCATCTTTTTTGGTGTCCTCTTGAGAGTCCTTAGAGCCTGCCTCAGTATTTCCGTTTTTCTGTTCAATCTTATTGAAGCCGATAGCGACAACCCCGCTCTCTATTTTATTCGCTGTAACGCTGTTATCCGTATTATGCGTCACAACACTAATTATTGACTTACTCTCAAATACAATCGTGATTAGAAATGGAATTATTGCTAGCCAAAAAAATATCTTATGTGTAAGACTCCATTTCTTGTAAACATTTCTATACAAACCCATTTAATTACTTTCGTCTAAATTCTCCCTTCGGATATTTATTAGATATGGATCCCCGGGTCAAGCCCGAGGATGACAGGAAAAAACAAAAAATACCAATTTATCTTGCCACTTTTTGGGAATAACGGCAAGTGACTGGACCCCCGCTTCCGCGGGGATGACAGGAGGGGGTTACCCTCACCCTCGCCCTCTCCCCCATGGAGAGGGATTGTTTAACTGGATTCCCGATCAGAGCCTGTGCCGGACATGATCCGGTATCGAGAATGACC
>PEZZ01000050.1:0-1072 GCA_002773845.1 Candidatus Buchananbacteria bacterium CG10_big_fil_rev_8_21_14_0_10_42_9 | reverse complement strand
ACAACCCCCTCACGCTCCCCCTTCACAGGGGAGGATTATTCTATTGACACCTTTGTAGTAATTTAATACCTTTATAGCAGAAGTAAATCCTCCTGTGTTGGGATACCGTAAGGCATCCCGTCAAAACAGGGGGTTTTCTGTTTTTTAGGCCTTTATTTTTTCAAAATAAAAAAACGGCTGAAGGCCGCTGTTTTAAAAATCAATCTTGTACTTAAAATTAAAGATGCTTTATAAACTGGTTCACATCATATCCGAGCTCGCTTACTTTACTGCAATAGTCAAATAATACTTGTTTGAATACCTTACTTTGAACTGTAATTTCCTGGCCAGTTTTTGGATCCCGCACCATTCGATGGCTGCCTTTGCCATACTTGTGCGGCAAAATTTCAAATCCTAATTTTCTAAATGCTTTTAATACCTTCCTTTGTGTAGTATCAGACGGTACCTTATCTCGTGGCATAGCGCAGTTCTGTTTCGCGCTGAACCAAACTTGATTTAATCATATTTGGATCAGCAAACCGCGCCGGTACGTTATAAGCTGTTAAAATAGCATCTTTAATATTAGCATCAAGCTCAGCTATGTCCTTGCCGGAGGTGATAATACTTTTATTCCCCTGTTTTGCACGAGCTACATAATAAGTGCCTGTTTCATCCGTGTGCTGTTTGATGTCAAACACAATATCGCCCAAACTTCGTATAACCTCGAGCGATTCTTGGGCTTCAAATTTGGCTTTGGGATCTATATAGGATAACAATTTATATAAAAAATGAGGCATATTTCGATACAATAAATTATATCATAGTTAGACAAATTAATATATCATGGTGATAACCTGCCGTCAATAATACTAGAAAGGAATGGATTCTCAACTGGATTCCCGATCAGAGCCTGTGCCGGACATGATCCGGTATCGGGAATGACCCTCCTTCGCCAAGGCTTCGGATGGGCACGGCAGGAGGGTGCCTGAGATCCTCACGTCCCCCTGCGTAGGCAGGGGTCCTCCCGCCAAAGGACGGGCAGGCGCAATGACAACCCCCTCACGCTCCCCCTTCACAGGGGAGGATTATTCTA
>PEZZ01000049.1 GCA_002773845.1 Candidatus Buchananbacteria bacterium CG10_big_fil_rev_8_21_14_0_10_42_9 | reverse complement strand
ACCTAAAGTATTTGAAAAACAGCCTGTTATGGCTGCTTAAAAGTCTTAGAATGAGTGTTTGGAAAATGGGGTCCTTGACAATCAAATGAGCGAGCAGCCCAAGCAATGGAAAGAGTTGAAAACCGGGGTAAATTCAAAACATTCTTTTTTGGTGCAGATTATAAAAATATCGGGGCTATTAGAAGTGAATTAGCAACAACTGAAAATCATATAAGCCGGCTTACTAGGGTCAAGGAGCAGGTTGAAGATGAAGAAACAAAAACAGAATTAGATGAACAAATAGCAGTACTTGAAGAAGCAAAATCCCAGGCAGAATCTTTTATTAAAGAAAATGAAGATAAATTTAGCATTTTTGGCTGGTTGATTAAATTGTTTAATTGAAAACTGTAACTATGAAAGCATTATTAAAAATACTTAATATATTTTTTGTTGTATTAGGGGTTATTTTTTTCATTTTGATTATTGGTTTGGGTTATATCTGGGTAACTGATCCATTTAATCTTAAGCCGATGATTTCTTCTGGCATGTCGCCGATATCGGTTATAAAGACGGTAACTGGAAACAATGAAGTAGAAATTGACAATATAGACAAGAACCCGCTTCTCACTGAAGAACAAGAAGCACAATTAGAATCTATCGTTATAGATCCGGCAAGCTTGCCTTCAGAAATTACGCCTGAAATGGAAAAATGTTTTATTGAAAAATTAGGTGAAGAAAGAACCAATGAAATAATGCAGGGCGATTCACCGAATACCATGGATTACTTAAAAGCTAATTCTTGCCTGAATTAAAAAATTTTGTTTGCCAACCAAAGTTTAAATTTTTGCTCTAAGTTAATAATTTCAGTTCTAACGCCTGCCCGGATGAATATCGGGGTCCCCCCCGCCAGAGGCGGGCAGGGCAACAAGGTGCTAATTTTGCTACTACCTGGTAAATCAACGACGTTATTTATCCGCCTCTGGCGGAGAATCAGAAAATAAAAAGTCGCCCATTTGGGCGATTTTCTAATATAATTTAACTATAAATTACTTAATTATTATCCGAAGTCCACTTGGTTGTAGCAAGACAACAATACCTAAATCAAAAAGTTTTTTAAAGACAGATGAGGTTTTAATTATATTACATTGATTCGTCACCATCTTCATGTTGTGTTGCGAGCACAATCATAGCAACTAAATCTTGAGCAGTAACGGCAGCGTTGTAATTTACGTTATGATCATTGGCAATTCTTTTTAACTTTTCTAAGGCCTCTTGTGTTTTCTCTTTTGCCAAGGATTCAAGATAGATATAGCTGGGATCACCATGTTCATCGATCCATTTGCGGTTGACACCACCGTCTCCGGCACTTATTGGTTCATCGGGTGTGCCGGTTTGGCCGTTGTTATTTGGTTGTTTAGCAAGCATAATGTTTATATTATACCAATTAATGGCTAAAAAAACAATTTTTTGGTATACTTGAGCTATTCTTTGTTAATCTTTATTATCTTTAAATCAATGCCAATTCAAAACTTAAAAATTGTGAAAAAATTAAAATTTTTAGTGGCAAGTAAATCACAGACAAATCAACAGATAGTCGACCAAGTAGAAGAAGATGCCCAGACCCACCGAATAATAAATAACCAGCAAGAAAGAGAAGACGATCGAAGAGTTGATCATGCGCGCCAGGAGTTGCGATCAGAAAACGAACTAGCAAACAATATGTCTTCACGTAAAACCACAGCCTTAGGAATTAGTGTTGTTATTAATTTAATTCTTTTAGCAGCCCTGCTGATAACTTGGTATCTTATTTTTCTGCATAAATAAGAATAGTTGCCCCCACTGAATTGCTATAATTATTGTTGTAGTAATCTTATGACAAAATCTCCTGAAGGAGGAATCTCTGCGCTAGAAAAAGAATTACCCGAGTATCATATGGCAATTAGATATTTTGGAGTTTATGGAGAGTCGTTGGGAGAGACAGAAGTTAAGAGCTTAAGTTTGCCCGACGAAACATTTTCGCAAGGTGTTGACACTATAGAGCTATCTATTGAAACACCTTTTGGTGATTTTATTCTTGCAGATAATATTAGGGCAGTACGGGAAGCGTTAAGTAGCATTAAGCATTATTGCGATCTTAAGCAACAGGCAGGACAAGCAGGCATCCAAGATTTTGACGAACTGCTTAAAGAAAAAATGTCTGTAAGGGATGGTTATGGTCCGCGAGGAGCAAAAGAAAATTTTGATAAATGGTCTGCAATAAGTAGAGAAATTGAAGATCTTCAGCATAAGCAAGAACAGCTTAAATTAGCACTTCAAAAAGTTAAGGAATATAAAGTTTGATTTTTCTGTTAAATTTAAAGGCGGCAATTCGATGGAGTTTATTCGCCTTGCCTGCCGGCAGGCAAGCATAGGCGGGCTCACCCGCTCCGATGATAATTTAATTAGCATATTATTTAAGTGTTACCAAGTTTTGTTATAACATTTCGCGAAGTTTTAGAAATCACTCTGGTTGTCGGAGTGGTTTTAAGCTATTTAAATAGAACTCGGCAAACACATTACAACCAAATTGTATATGTGGGGCTTGGCTTTGGAGTTGTTGCAAGTATTATTGCCGGGTTCTTATTTTTTAATATAGCCGGGAGCTTTAGCGGCAGAGCGGAAGAAATTTTTGAAGGGGCCATGATGTTTGTTGGGGCGGGGGTATTAACGTATATGATTTTTTGGATGATGCGGCAAAAGCAAATTGCTCAAAAAATTGAACATAGAGTTGCCAAGCAAATGGATAAGCCTCACGCTTATGGTTTGTTTTTGTTAGTTTTTGTTTCAGTCTTGAGAGAGGGTATAGAAATGGTGATATTCCTTAATGTGGCTTCTCTGGTTTCGGCTAATAGCGTTTTGCTTGGCTTTATTTTAGGAACGGTGTTGGCAGTTTTATTAGGTTATCTGTTGTTTAAGGGTTTTCGTAAAATTAGCATTAAACATTTTTTTAATGTCACGAGCTTAGTTTTAATCTTTTTTGCCGCTGGGCTTTTGGCTCACGGTGTTCATGAATTCCACGAAGCTCATATTTTGCCGCCGCTAATTGATGAAGTTTGGAACATTAATCCCCCCGTACTTGCCGACGGTAGTTATCCGTTAATGCACGACAAAGGACAAATCGGCATTTTATTGGCTGGAATATTTGGCTACAACGGCAACCCTTCGCTTTTAGAGTTGTTGATTTACTTGGCATATTTAGCTTTGGTTTTTTTAATCTGGAAAAGATTGAATTTACCTCAAAGAGTAAAAAATTAAAATAAGTCACACTTATTTGGCGCGGTCGTTATAGTACTATATACTAGTGCTTATGCGTCGTAAAACAAAAATTAAGTATTTTTTAGTTTCAATTGCGGCGTTAGCGATGCCGTTTTTTGTTTTTGCCCAAACCGTGCGCGAAATTACTTTTCCCGTTGACGGCGACTATACCATTTTAGACAATTTTGGCGATCCGCGTTCCGGCGGCCGGACGCACCAAGGCATTGATATTTTGGCTGACAAGATGACGCCGTTAGTTTCCGCGGTTGATGGGTACGTACGCTATATTACTTTTAATGAGCCAACCTGGGGATACGCTGTTTATATTAATGATAGCGACGGATATTCTTATCGTTATTTGCATATTAATAATGATACGCCGGGAACTGACGATGGTAACGGCGGACCGGAATACGCATTTGTGCCGGGGTTGCAGCGCGGTACACAAGTTAGTGCTGGACAACATATTGCGTGGGTAGGAGATAGCGGCAATGCTGAAAGCACCGGTTCGCATTTGCATTTTGAAATTTGGACGCCAGAGCGTGAGCCAATTGACCCTTACGCTAGTTTGCAAGCGGCATTGAGTCCTGCGCGAAGCACAACCGCATATTTTTTTACCCGTGATTTAGAGTTTGGAGATGAGCATCAAGACGTTTTAGAGCTACAGCGTTATTTGAATAATACTGGTTTTACAGTCGCATTTAGCGGGGCTGGTTCACCGGGCAATGAAACAACTTATTTTGGCCGAGCGACTCAATCCGCTTTAGCTTCTTTTCAGCAAGCCAAGGGTATAAGCCCGGCGGTTGGCTACTTTGGGCCAATTACCCGCGGCGTGATAAACCAAAGCGCAGCCGCTACCACGTCGCTAAAACCCGAGACAGAATTAACTGATACTCCTTACGGCATTCAACCGGGCTGGCTGATTAAAAATAAGCGCACGGTGGAAGTTTTTTATATTGATACAGATTTAAGTATGCGCTGGATAATTAATGAAGCAGTTGCTGAAAAGCACTTCGGTTCAACATGGAATCAAAATATTTACGAATTTGACGATGTGACTAAGCTTGATTTGAAATTTGGCGACAATTTAGAGTAAGGTTTGTACGAATAAAATTTTGTGCTAATATAGAGGGCATGGGATTTGTTGAGTTTTTTAAGGGCTATGAGTTTTTAGGCAATAGCGGTTATGACTATATAGTGTCGGCCGTTATTTTTGTTGGCTTACTTATTGCGTTGAAGATTTTTCAAGTGATTATTTTGGCTCGGCTAAAGCAGTTAGCCAAAAAAACTAAAACAGAGTTTGACGACGTTTTAATTAAAATTTTTACTAAAGTTAAACCGCCATTTTATTTAGTCGTCGCTTTATTTTTTGCAGTTAAGGCATTAACTTTACCTAGCTACGCCAACACGCTTGTTAAAGCGTTTTTTATCATTGCGGTAGTGTATGAAATAATACAAGCCATTCATAGGCTTGTTGATTATTTTGCCAAAAAATACATTGACCAAGCGGATGAAGAAGACAAGGGTACGGCCGAATCAATGATGAGCGTGGTTAAAATTATCGTGGCGGCTGTAGTTTGGATTGTTGGCATATTAGTGGTGTTGTCTAATTTGGGTGTGAATGTAACTTCGCTGGTTGCCAGTTTGGGCGTTGGCGGTTTGGCGGTGGCGTTGGCATTACAAAAGGTATTTGCTGATTTATTTAGCTCGCTTTCAATTTATATTGATAAACCGTTCAAAGTCGGTGATTTTATCGTTATTGGCGAACATAAAGGCACAGTTGAGCGCATTGGGCTAAAAACCACGCGTATTCGTTCACTTACCGGTGAGGAGCTCGTGGTGTCTAATACAGAATTGACCAGCACGCGGGTGCAAAATTTCAAACGCATGACTCGCCGCCGGGCTTTATTTCATTTTGGTATAGTTTATGGCACTTCACAAAAAAAGATTGAATCAGTCCCAGACATAGTTAAGGAAATTATTGATAAAACTAAAAACGCAGAGTTTGATCGGTGTCATTTTTACAAATTTGGCGATTCAAGTCTAGACTTTGAAGTTGTCTATTACGTTGAGTCGTCTGATTACAATGCCTATATGGATATTCAACAAAGTGTTAATTTGTCATTATGCGAAAAATTTGCTAAAGAGAAGATAGTGTTCGCCTACCCAACTCAAACTATTTATTTACAAAAATAATATGGACAAAAAACCTGAAGGAGGCCATGCAGAGCAAGAAGAAGGCATTACAACAATTGCCATTGGCTTTGACCAGATACAAAATCTCAGAGAATTACGAAAACAGGCTTTAGAAAAGTATAAAGGCACAGAAAAAGGTAGCGCTTTAAATTTTAGAATGAATGATTTTGCTAGACAAATTGAGGAGGCGGTGCCTGATGCCGGTAAGTCAAAAGCTTTTCAAATATTATGTGGGAGTACCGGCACCCTGGAAGACCCAAATTATGAAGATACTGATTTTTCAGGCTGGTGTTCTGTGCGAGATTTTTTTGAACAGATAGACGAGGTTTTAAAAAATACTTCACTCCAAGAGGAGCGGAGTAGGGCAATGGCTGAGATGCTGTCCGATAACAAAGAAGATAAAGGAGAACAGGACAGTTGAGTTTTTTATGCCTCGCCATGCCCGCAGGGGCACAAAATTTTTTGCCTCTGTATTTATTATGATGTGATGTATTTATAAAGTCCGTTCAAGCGGCGGGCCTTGGGACGGTGAAGTTTCTGCGCCCAATTTAGACCGTTCTAAAATTTCTTTTTCAACTTGACTTTTATCCCGTCCATATTTGCGGCGGGATAAATCTTTTACGGCTTGTGCCATCTGCCGGTTACCGGCTTGTGGTGGATAAGTAGTTAAGTTAAAAGCTTTGCTCGCCTGGTTATCAATCAGTAATCTTATGTAAGCGTTAAAGCGTTCAATATTCATCACGTCGTATTCACTCACTACCGGCGCCAGCTGTTTGGCGATTAATTCCGAATCATCAGGGCCAACGCGAAAAGTTACCAACGTGCCGACATTGCCAAAAACAGCGTCGCGAATTTTGGTGTCATTGCCTTGCACCAACTGGTTGACGTATTGGTGGGCTAAAGTTAAGTTTAAACGATATTTTCTAGCCTCTGATAAAATCGTGGCGATGCTATCAGTAATAAAATTTTGAAACTCATCAATGTATAAATAAAAGTCATGGCGTTCTGATTCAGGCACGTCAGCGCGGCTAAGAGCGGCCATTTGGAGTTTTGATACCACAATTAAACCCAGCAAGTTAGAATTAATTTCGCCGACGTTACCTTTGGATAAATTAACCAGCAGAATTTTTTGCCCATCCATTATTTGGCGGAAGTTAAAGCCGGATTTTGGCTGGCCGATAATGTTTCTAACCATCGCGTTCTCGACAAATCGGCCAACTTTAGAAATTAAGTATCCAAGCATTTCGGATTTGTGAAAGTCGGATGTTTTCGCCATTTCCTTTTCCCAAAATTGGCGTACAAGCGGGTCAGTCACAAATTTTAAGTTATATTTTTGGAATTGCGGGTCGGTAAAAATGCGCGGGATATCGACAATTGTGCCCGGCCGTTCGGTGTTAGCCATTAAAGTGAGCATGGCGTTACGCATGTTGTGTTCGAACATCGGCCCAATCATTGAAGGATCAGTCACTAATTTATAGAAAATAGCAATCATTTCTTGGGTAGCAAAGTCAGCCTCTTGCGGCGTTTTGGCTTCTAACATATTAAGGCCAACCGGCTTATCAACGTCGGCTGGGTTGAAAAGCACAACATCATCAGCTCTGTTTTTGGGAATTAATCCTAACACCTCTTCAACTAATGATCCGTGCGGATCAATAACGCAAACTCCTTTGCCCGCGGTAATATCTTGGACAATTAAATTTTGCATATAAGCCGATTTACCGGTACCAGTGCTACCGATCACATACATATGGCGACGACGGTCGTCTTCTTTCATATGAATTTCAGTTTGGCTGCCGCGGTATAAATTAAGTCCAAGCAACAAGCCGTCTTTGGGCGTATTGACCGGGGCCGGTTCAACGCGCGCAAGCAGCCATAAGATGTTTGGTGTTTCAATCTCAGGAATTGGAAAATGGTAAATTGATGCCAGCTCTTCAGAATTTAAAATGTTTTTTCGCCCAGGTTTATAGGTCCGATAAATAAAATCTTTAAGTAACCGGGATCGCGAATCGGAAGTTTTTTTAAAGCTGTTGCCATATTCGTAATAATTAAATTGGCTAAAGGCGTCAATGATTCCTTGTAAGTATTGGTCGGCGATGCCGGCATCTTGAGATGCGGCGACGACGCGAATAGTTACTTCCATGCCGGCCTTGGAAGTTTTATTTTCTAAACCTTTAACGAGCTCTTCTTCCATCGGTGACAGGCGATGAATTTCCGGTTGCTGATTGCGGGGATCTTGTTTTTTAGTTGAAGTTACTCCGCCATAAGATAAAAATTCGCCTACCCATCCAAATTTTGAACCTTTATTTTTAATCGCTTGGCCAAGCTGCTTGCCTTGCTGCATTTCTGAGGCGACTTGTTTGCCGGCCCGGTGCCAAGACTTGCGGGCCGAGCGGGCGATAATTTGTAGCGCCAATCCGTCGTCAATAGTGACTTTACTCATGGCGTTAGTAATAGCACTTAATGGATCACCATCAAGCTGTTCGTAAGTTTTAATTGGAAACATGTATTTACGGGCCAAGTTAAGATAAAAACCTTTTACAAAACCGTACGCTTTAAAAATATTGTAATCATGCACAACCGTTAATTCAGCGTCAGGGAAATGCGCATGAATTTGTTGTTGGATATGTTGGTACAGATATTTAGGCACGGCCACGTAAAATGAAATCCAACCGTGTTGGGCCACAATTTCAAAAGACAATACATCTTCGCGCCCGTAAAACCAAGTTTTTAATCCATTTGCGATTTTTTGCCCACCTAAAATGGAAAATAAATTTTCCATTAAGCTAATGCGTTGGCGAATCACATCCGTCGGGTTGGCCTGCTGGTTATTTTCCTCGGCTGACTCCTTGGGCAGTTTGACTAAAATTAATAATTTCGTAAATTTATCTGGCACAATGTAAAGCCGGCGCACGATAGCTCGGGCAACGTATAACGCAACTACTAAAACCGCAAAGATAATAGCCGCGAAAAGCAACACTAATCGCAAGTCGGCAATTATTTGAGAAGATGACAGAAATGACATTATTTCCCCCTCAGCCCCATAATTTTATCGGCTTTAATTTTGGCTTCCTGCTCTAAAAAGTAACGGTTGATGCCCGGTACTAGTTTAAGCCACTCTTTTATCAGCGAGATAATTTTTTTAACTCTAACTTTAGTCTGGTTTAATAAATCGGCAATGGCAATGGCGGTAGCTTCGCCTTTTTGTTTAAATTTAGGTTTGAGGTCGGCCGGCAAAGATTGATATAGCGGCGCGATATCTTCTTCTAAAATATTTTCAATCGCCGTTACATCTTCAGTGCGAATAGCGCCGGTAATGGTTTTGGGACGCGTTGGCTCTGAGGGCGGAGGAGGAGTTGTTTTTTTGCTGGGCGGCTGTTCGGGTTTGGCTGACTCTCGAAGTTGTTCTAATTCTTCTTTAGAAACTTCTTTTTCTGGTTGTAAAATTTGCGGTTCTTTAATTTCCCGCCCTAAAAGTTTTTCTAAAGTTTGTTCTTCTTGTTTTTTTCGGCCTAGCATAACCTCATAATTTTACCATAAAACCAGGTAAATTACATATAAGGTTGATTATTTTTTATTAGTTTGTTAAGATTTGATTATCGAAATTTTAATAAAATAGCAAATATTTATGCTTAGTGAAATACCAGGACCTAGCCCGGAAGACACCAGCCAGCATAGTTTCGAGGGTGAGTCGGACGATGTTTTAGACTTAAAAATGTCCAAAGCTATTTTAGCGGCTATCTTGAGAAAAAAAGCTGTCAATGAAAGACAAGAGGGAGACGGCGGCTCAGCTCAAGAATATGACCAAAAAGCAGCCATGATAGAATCTGAGCTTGAAGCTTTTGACCCTAGCCAGCTAACTGGCGAGTTAAAACAAGACTTTGAAGAAGCATTCGCGGCAATAGGCGGCAATTATTTTTTAATAGAAAATTATGGTAGCCCAGTTGAGCATGATAGCAATGTGCAAGATAATGAATTAGATGCGCAGCCTCATGAAGAAAAAGGTGGAGACGACAAAGAATCATTTTTAAAATCTGACCCAGTAATTAAAAAGCTTTGCCCTAATTGCTATATTGGTAATTTACCTGATTCTAATTTTTGTGCTAATTGCGGAAATGCATTTAATCCTGAATCAGAAACTGAAGATGAGGAGGACGAACGTGAAGATGAAATGAGTAAAAAAATAGAAAATACCCAAAGCGTAGACGAGCTGGTTGAGGTGGTTTCTAGAATCGATAGAATACCGACAAGCGATCCTAGTGCAAAGGACGGTTATTTTTCAGGCCGCGAAATTGCTGATCAAATAGTCAGAGTGCGAGAAGAAAGAGATCGGCCCGGAGCCATCGCGGGCGGCATTTATCGAACATTACCACGAGCTTTTGGCATTAGAACTAAGACGGCCGAATTCTTAAATCCAGAGCTATTACCGAAGGAATAATCACCATCTTTATAATCGAATTTTGACTTGTCACAATTTTAATTTTTAAGCGTTATATGTACCGCGTATGACCGGCAATTTTAATACAGATCCGGCTGATTTGATGGAACGCGCCAAACAGGGCGACAGTGACGCCTTTGGTCAGCTGTATGAGTTATATTATGTGCCGGTGTTTCGTTATATTTATTACCGTTTGCCAGACAAAGAAGAAGCTGAGAATTTAACCCAAACCGTATTTATTAAAGTGTTTAAATCAGTCGGACGATTTAAGTATCAAGGAAAATCTCCCTTAGCTTATTTTTTTACCGTAGCCCGTAACTCAATTACTGATTATTGGCGTAAGAAAAGGGAAGTTAAGTTAAATGATCCGGAAGTAGTTTTCCAAAGGATGGCTGACGATCGCCGAAGCGAGGCAGAATTAACCGAAATTAAAGATATGGCAACTAAAATTAAAGACGCGATTTACAATTTGACTGAAGAGCAACAAGAAGTGATGATCCTTAAGTTTGTCAATGAGTTTAGTAATAAGGAAATCGCGGAGGTAACCGGCAAGAAAGAAGGCGCGATTCGCCAATTGCAATGCCGGGCTTTAAAAGTTTTACGTCAAGAATTTAAAGATGCTTATTAAATATGTCTAGAAAAGATTTTGAACAAGTTATCAGTCAGGCTCTGCAATTTCACGACCAGGGCCAATCAGCCGAATCAATTATCGCTATGTTTCCTGAACATAGGGCAGATTTAGAGGCAGTGTTTAAGGCGGTGTCGGCGATGCGGGAAGACAAAGACAGCGTTATGCCAAACCGTTCGTCATTGAAAAGCGTAATTGATAATTTGAATTCCAGTAAATCTTTTTCCTGGGCTGAGTTTTTAATTGGGCGCCGCGTTGCTTATGTAAGCTTAGCTATTTTAGTTTTGGCGGCAGGAATTTTTAGCTTATCTGAATTTTCTCAAAACGTTAACATTTTTTCACCGGCAATATCACCAAACGAAAAAGTAACCGCAGTTTCAGAATCTTTGCCGGCGGCGAGCCAAAATTTGGCCACTGCAAAACTAATTGAAACGGGCCCAAGCAACATCGGTTCAGTTGATATAGCCCCCATCAATAAATTAGCCCAAGAAATGGATAATGATTTAGCCATTTTAACGGCTGACATCAATGAATTAGAAACGCTCGCTTTCGATGCTTCATTAAATAGAGTGGCTGATGAATTATTAGGTTTATAGCATGACAAGCCAAAATTTTAAATTAAGCATTTTTGCCGCCTTTATGGCTTTAAGTTTGGTTATATCTCCAAGCGCTTTGGCTGACGAAAGGGGTGGTGATAACATTAAGGCCAAAGAAAGATATCGTGAGACTAGAAAGGAGTATTCAGATTCAGTTGATAAATCTCGCGATGAGCAAGAAAGGCTCCACGATTATCAATATGAGTATGTCCGCGCTTCTTCCACAGTGGCGCGGGATAATTTGAATACCCAAATTAGAGCTTATTTAAGCCATACGGTTAACGCTTTGCTTAAGCGCATGGAGTCAGTCCAAGTTTGGGTTAATGCGCAAGATGATATGAGTGAGGATGATAAAGCGGCTATTTTAGCTGACGTTAATGTAGATATTGCTTGGTTGCAAGATCAGCTAACAGATTTAGAAACAGTTTCAACCGATGAACTTAATTCCCGCACACAAGCTATTAAAGCTTATTGGCAAAGGCATAAATATGTGTTTGTACGGGTGAATGGGCGCATATTAGTGGCGCGATTACAATTTGTTTTAAATAAAGCTGAAGTTTTTTCCGGCCGAGTGGGAGATAAAATCAATGAATTAGCCACGCAAGGTTTTGACGTTAAGGCATTGCAATTTTTACATACTGAATATGACCGGCACCTGGCCGCGGCGCAAGCGGAACTAGACTTAGCGGTTGATTCTTTTAACGCCATTGATGATGCCGATGATGCGGCAGAGTCATATCGTCAAGGTCTAGGGCATGTCAAAGCCGCCAACCGTTATATTCATGAAGCTTTTTTAACATTGCGAGAAATAATTTTAAGCATGCAACGGCTAGCCAGCCCAGATTCCTATGATTAAACTTTGGTAGTATTAAAAAATCGGAAGTTTACACTGCCGGTTTTTTATTTGTTTTTTAACCTTGTTTTTTTTCAGCCAGCACATCCTGAACTACTTTTATATAATCATCAACAGTATCAAAAGCAGGTGGAACTTCGGCATGTTCTTGCTTAAGGCTATCTAGTAAATCTTTTAGACCCTCTTCAGTCCTCTGTCTTAATGCGGCAATTAGAAATTGCTGCTCTTCCTCCTTGCTTGCAATATCTGGATTGGATGCTGCTTCGGGCATAATATAAATATTTAATGATTAATTTATTATTATTGTATATAACTTAACGGATTTAGTCTACGGCCAGATGAACGGACTTCAAAGTGAACATGTGGGCCAGTGGATTGGCCGGTGGAGCCAATAGCGGCAATGACTTGGCCTTTGGTGACTTGATCCCCGACACTAACTAGTAAACGGCTGTTATGGCCATAAAGCGTTTGCAGGCCATTCCCATGATCGATCACGACATAAATACCATAACCGCCGTTCCAGCCGCCTTGGGCGGTCACCACAGTCCCCGAGTCGGCCGCGAAAACGTTTGTTCCATAAGAACAGGCGATATCTAAGCCAGAGTGACGATAACCAAAATATTGGCTAATTCGCCGGCAACCAGCTGGCCATTGCATATGTCCGGTGCCAGTGGTTACCGGAGCGCTTGGGGCGGTTGGCGCAGTAAAGCTTCTGACAGTGTAGGTTCGTTTAACTGTTGGTTTAACACCGCCAGGAATGATTAAAGTTTCCCCCGCCATAATATCTTCGGCCGAAGCAAGTTTGTTGATTTCAATAATATCATCTTCGTCGGCTTGGTATTTTTTGGCGATAGAAGCAACTGTATCTTTACTCGCAACTTTATGGGTAATCCCGCTGGTTGGTAAAATAGTTAGCGTTTGGCCAGGACGAATAATGCTGTAAGCAGTTAAATCATTTTCCCATAAGATAGTGTTAACCGAAACGCCGAATTTGCGGGCAATGTAAGAGATGTTTTCGCCTTCTTCAATAGTGTAGGTAATAATTTTATCGCGTTTTTGAATTTCTGCTTCGCTGGGCGAAATGAGCGGCTTTAAGACAGTACTGCCGCCGGTAACTAATGGTAAATCGCCTTCAATTGCCGCGACTTCGGTTTGGGCAGGTTCGGGCTGGCTTTGAAGAGTGTTGGGCGAGAGGTAGCTGGTTATTTGCGGTTCAGAAGGCAGTGGTCCCTCTTCCAATAAGTAACCTAAGTCTTCCTTAATGACTAATTGAGCTAAAATACTTGCGGTGGCTAATTCATCAGTTTGGATTTCGTTCGCGTTAATATTGGCCAAAGCCGTGCCGAGTGAAATTACAATTACAACAGCGTGTACGATATAGCGTTTGGAAAAAATGTAAAGAATTGGATTTTTGCGAACTTTTAATTTTGGCGAATAAAATTTTAAGGCCACTTTTTTAACTGTCCGATAAACTTTATATGTTGGCAAAATAAAGGTAAACAAAAAGACCCAGCCTAGCGGGGCAAATATTTTTTTTACTTTTTTGCCAAAGCGCGTAAACGGAATTTTAAATTTGGCCAATAATCCGAATAAAATAGCGGCGATTTTGACGGAAATTATTTTCATGAATAGTTTGGTTATACCATATAATCAATCGGTGGCAAAGCAAGGAAAATCATATCATGGTGTTGATATTTAGGTCAATTGAAGCGGGTATTAAAGTGTGGTAAAGTGAGTGTTGATGGAAACTGCTTCGCTGGTATTAGGCTTTTTAGTCCTTTTAAGTTTAGCCGTCATTGTGGCCTTGGTGATGGTCTTTTTGAAATTATCAAAACTTAGCGGGCCTAGAAATGATAACGGGGAGTCGTTGGTGATGTTACAAAATCAGCTGTCCGAAATGAGAAAAACACTAGACAGCAAATTGTCGGAATCAGCCCAGATGATGCAAAGGCAGTTTGGGCAAAGCGCCAAAATTATCACGGATGTGGCTGAGCGACTAACCAAATTAGACGAAACTAATAAACAGGTTTTGAATTTTTCCGATCAGCTGCAAAATTTACAAGACATTTTAAAAAATCCCAAGCAGAGAGGAATTTTTGGGGAATATTATCTGGAGACTTTGCTAAAAAATGCATTTCAGCCCAAACAATACCAAATGCAGTATAAGTTTAAAGACGGCGAAATAGTCGATGCCGTTTTGTTTATGGGCGAAAAAATTATTCCGATTGACTCAAAATTTTCGTTAGAAAACTATAATCGCATCGTGGAAGAAAAAGATTCGGCTAAGCACAAAGAATTGGAAACAGCTTTTAAAAATGATTTGAAAAAGCGCATTGATGAAACCGCGAAATACATCCGGCCACAGGAAGACACAACTGAATTTGCTTTTATGTTTATTCCGGCCGAAGGAATTTACTACGATTTATTAGTTAATAAAGTCGGCGCTATCAAAGTTAACACTCGCGATTTGATTGATTATGCGATTTCTGAAAAAAAAGTACATATTGTATCGCCAACTACTTTTTATGTTACGCTACAATCAATGTGGCAGGGGATGCGGGCGTATGAAATTCAAGAATCAACTAAAGAGATTTTAAAAAACGTGGGCCTGCTGTCCCGGCATATTAGGTCGTATGAGGATTATATGAAAAAATTGGGTACTCATTTGGGTACGACAGTTAATGCTTATAATAGCGCTTACAAAGAGTTCGCTAAAATTGATAAAGATGTTGTGAAGTTAACCGGCGGAGAAAAAAGTGTAGATCCTGTGCAACTTGATAAGCCGGCCGTAGAATAGCACAATTGTCATCCTGAGGAGGCGAAGCCGACGTGAGGATCTCGGGAGATCAATTTAAACACTAGATTGCGACGTCGCGTTACTCCTCGCAATGACATGAATATGACTTCCCATAGCATAGAAAATACAGTTCTTAAAACGTTGGCGTACTTTGACGTCCACAATTATCCTTTAACCCTGCTTGAGTTGCATGCATGGCTGTATCAGCCAGAAAAAGATTATTCAGCGGGTGCTGTTTTAGAGTCGCTTGATATGCTGGTCCGCCAAAAGAAAGTTGAAGAATGCGGGGGCTATTATTTTTTAACTGGTAGGAAAGATTTGCTGCCCCAGCGTTTGAACCGCTATTTAATTGCGGATAAAAAATTTAAGCGGGCGTTAAAAGTAACAAAGTGGCTACGACAAGTGCCGGGAGTGAACATGGTCGCGGTAGCCAACACTTTGGCATTGAGTAATGCCACCCAAGAATCAGACATTGATTTTTTTATTATTGCCTCGCCGCGTAGAATTTGGGTTGCCCGGGGCATTACCGTAATAATTTTAAAGTTATTTCATCTGCGGCCTCAACCAAGCACCAAGATGAATAAGATTGACGTTAGTTTTTGGGTGAGTCAGGACCATTTAGATATTAGTGATTTACGCTTAGACCAAGATGACATTTATTTTCATTATTGGTTAGCTCAATTGGTGCCACTTTATGACCGGGATAAAGCGTTTAAGAAGTTCAAAGATCAAAACGCATGGTTAAATGATTACTTGCCTAACGCCGATAGTTACTCACCAATTTGGCGGCGGCAAATTAAAGCGCCCGGCTGGTTTCATCGGTGGGTGGAATTTCTCACTAGTAATTTGGATGAAAAAATATACCGGGCTATGCAACTAAAAATAATGAATCCTAAAATTAAAGCGATGATGAACAAGGACACGCGAGTTGTGATTAATGATAAGGTTTTAAAATTCCACACTTATGACGGCCGGCCAGAGTTTAGAGAAAAGTGGCAAGCCAAGCTAAAAGAACTTAAATTAGTATGACCAAAGTTTTGAATTATATTTTTTACTTGTATCTTTTTTTACTGCCGTGGCAGACGCGCTACATTTACCGTTTCGGCGAATTGGGCGGGACAAATTGGGAGTATGGCTCGTTAAGTATTTACGCGAGCGAAATAGTGCTTTGGTTTTTGCTTATACTCTATTTAGTTCACGAAGTTAGGGTTAATGGCTTTAAGCTTGGCAAAAAGCAATGGGATAAAGATAAAGTAAAGTTGCTTGTTGCTTTTTACGGCTTTATGGTGATGACTATTGCATCGCTTTTGTGGTCGCGCGATTCAGCGTTGGCGATACGTTCGGCATTAACGGTACTTGAGGCAGCGGCATTATTTGTAGTGATATTAAATTTGAAATTTGACCGGATGAAGGCAATGATCGCAATTATTGCCGCGGCTGAAATTCAGGCACTGCTTGCCATTTGGCAGTTTTTATCCCAGCAAGTTGTAGCTAATAAATGGTTGGGTCTAGCCGGCCATTTGCCAGAAGTTTTAGGCGATGCCGTAGTGGAAGTTGGGTTGGAGCGTTGGTTGCGCGCTTACGGGTCTTTGGCTCATCCCAATGTGCTTGCGGGGTTTTTAGTTTTAGGGATTTTGAGTTTAATTTATTTTTCTTATTATTCGCAGCAGAGAATTTTTAGAATCGCCACTTTATTAAGCTTAGCAATAATGAGCGCGGCGTTATTTTTTACCTTTTCTAGGTCTGCGTGGCTCGGATTATTTTTGGCCGTAATTTACATTGTTTTTCGGTTATGGCGGGGAAGAGCAGTGGCATATCAAAAACCCTTAACCCAGTTATCCATAATTTTTGTGTTGACCTTTTTACTTTTGGCGACTAATTTTTTTCCACTCCTTGCTGCCAGGTTTTCCGGCCAGGACAGATTAGAAGTGAAGTCATTGTCGGAACGCTATTCTTATACCGAGCAGGCGATAAATTTAATTAAGGACAATTGGGTTACTGGTGTGGGGCTTGGCCAATACACTTTGGTTTTGCATCAAAACGATGGCCGAAATTTTCCGGCTTGGTTTTTCCAACCGGTGCATAATATTTATTTGTTAATTTTTGCCGAGCTTGGCGTTTTAGGTTTTGCCTTATTTATCGCTTTTATTTTACAGGCGCTGTGGCAATCAATTAAAGTGCGAGTAAATGAAACGGACTATATTTGGCAAAGCGCATCTTTGGCGATGCTTTTCATCGGATTTTTTGATCATTATTTGTGGACGCACTATTTTGGGTTGATTCTTTTTTTTATCATTTTTGGGTTGGCATTAAAAAAGTCATAAACGACAAACCCGATGCTTACTGCTGGCTATCCAGGTTCATTGTCGGGTGGGTGAGTGAGCCCAATTTTGTGAACCCCGTTAGAAATTAATGCTGCCTTTAGATTATCAAAAATATATAGCCTATTTCTAACGGGGTTGACAAAAATGGCAAGTGACTTTACTATATTGTCTACAAGTAATTTAGCACTCTTAATGCGAGAGTGCTATTTAGGCCCTTTGGCCACTTCGGCCAACGGCTGACGATTAACAATTAAAAATTAACAAATATGAAGCTAAAACCATTAGGTAATCGGGTGATTGTAGAACAAATCACCGAAGAAGAAGTCACCAAATCTGGCATTGTACTGCCAGATACAGTGGATAAAGAAAAAAAGGCTGAAGGCAAAGTGATTGCCATCGGTAGTGGTGAGAAAATTCAAAAACTTAATTTAAAAGAGGGCGATAAAGTCATTTTTGGCAAGTACGCCGGCGAAGATGTGAGCGTTGATGAAGTTGACTATAAAATTTTGTCTGACGAAGACGTCTTGGCGGTAGTTGAATAATAATCAATTAATTTTTATTACATATGGCAAAACAATTACTATTTGATGAAGACGCCCGGCACGCGTTAAAACGCGGCGTGGATAAAGTTGCTGACGCGGTGCGGGTGAGCTTTGGTCCGCGCGGCCGAAACGTGGTATTAGACAAAGGCTTTGGTTCGCCGACGGTGACTAATGACGGGGTGACCATTGCCAAAGAAATTGAATTAGAGAATAAATTTGAAAATGTTGGCGCGGAGTTAATTAAAGAAGTCGCCGAGAAAACCAACGATGTGGCCGGAGATGGCACTACTACGGCGACAATTTTAGCCCAAGCGCTAATGACGGAAGGGTTAAAAGTGGTTTCGGCCGGTACCAACCCGCAAGCGGTTAAACGCGGCATGGATAAAGCAGTCGTGGCCGCGGTTAAAGAGTTAAAAAATATCACCAAGCCAGTTAAAGACAAAACCGAAACCGAGCAAGTTGCTACCATCTCAAGCCTTGATTCAGAAGTTGGCAAGATGATTGCCGAGATTATGGAAGAAGTTGGTAAGGATGGCGTGATTACGGTTGAAGAAGGCCAAAAGTTTGGTTTGGAAAAAGAAGTGGTTCAAGGCATGCGTTTTGATAACGGCTACGTTTCACCGTACATGATTACCAATTCAGAACGTATGATCGCCGAATTTTCTGAACCGTATATCTTGATTACTGATAAGAAAATTTCAACAGTCCAAGAAATTTTACCCCTATTAGAAAAATTAGCTCAAAGCGGCAAGAAAGATTTAGTCATTGTGGCCGAAGATATTGAAGGTGAAGCTTTAGCCACTTTTGTCGTTAACAAATTGAGAGGAACCTTTAACGTGTTGGGTGTTAAAGCGCCTGGTTTTGGCGACCGCCGAAAAGAAATGTTACAAGATATTGCGGTACTTACTGGCGGACAAGTTATTTCAGAAGATGTTGGATTGAAGTTGGAAAATGCGGATGTGGAAATGTTAGGCCAAGCCGGCAAAGTAATTTCAACTAAAGAAACCACCACCATAGTGGATGGTAAAGGTGATAGCAAGGCCATTGAGGATAGGGTCGCGCAAATTAAAAAAGAGTATGAAGCGTCTGATTCTGATTTTGACAAAGAAAAATTACAAGAACGTTTAGCCAAATTAGCTGGCGGCGTGGGCGTAATTAAAGTTGGCGCGGCAACCGAAACGGCGATGAAAGAGCGTAAGTTTAAGATTGAAGACGCCTTAAACGCCACTAAAGCGGCCGTGGAAGAAGGGATTGTCCCTGGCGGCGGCGCGGCGTTAGTCAAGGTATCCTCCAAGCTTACGGAGTCAGCTAAAGAATTGACGGGCGACGAGGCGGTTGGGTTTGAGATACTGCGCGCTTCATTAAAATCGTGCTTGCGTCAAATTGCGGCAAATTCCGGCATTAAAGATATTGGTATGATTGAAAACGAAATCGTTACCGGCGGCCAAAATATGGGTTATGATTTTGAGGCGATGCAAGCCAAAGACATGATTGAGGCCGGCATTGTTGATCCGGTCAAAGTGACTCGTACCGCCCTAGAGAACGCGGCATCAATTGCCGGTCTCCTCTTAACAACCGAAGTGGCCATAACTGATTTACCGGAAAAAGAAGATAAAACTCCAGCTATGCCTGGCGGTGGCGGCATGGGCATGGATGGCATGGGGATGATGTAAAAAATAACTATCAACCATCAACAATTAACTATTAACAAAAACCGGGCTCTCGCCCGGTTTTTTGCAGGCACTTTTTATGGTATACTTTAATTACTTTATTAACTAACAGTCACAAACATGGCTGAAAATAAATCTGTTAAACCAGAGCAAGGCGATAAGCTTTGGGCGGCCGCAAGTTACATTTGGGTATTATCCATCGTAGTTTGGGCCCTTAAGCGTAAGTCACCATTTGTGCACGGACATGCCCGCCAAGGGGTGGTGTTGTTTATCGGCATGGTCTTGGGAATTATCCCGGCAATTGGTTGGGTGGTAGCCTTAGCCTCGGTGGTCTTAGCAATTATCGGTTTGATTAAAGCAATTAACGGCGAAGTTTGGGAAGCTCCAGTAGCCGGAGCTATTGCCGATAAGCTAAATTTGTAATTTATTTGTTTATAGCTCTGTAAGATGGGGCGGTATTCTTGTTATCTATGAAGCGAACCAAGATAGTTTGTACGATTGGCCCGGCTTCTGAAACTCAAGCTACAATTGAACGTTTAATTTCAGCCGGCATGAATGTGGCCAGGCTGAATTTTTCGCATAATGTGCATAGCCATCACGCGATGTTAATTAAAAATATTCGCGCAGCTAGTAAAAAGAAAGGCGTACCCGTTGCCATTTTGCAAGATTTGCAGGGGCCGCGAATTAGAATCGGTAAATTGCCTGAAGATGGTATTGAACTTAAAAAAGGTAATACCATCACCTTAACACCGAAGGCAGGGAAATTGTCCGACAACATTATTCCAATTCAATTACCGAGCTTGTATAAATATGTCAAAGCCGGGCATTCAATTTTAATTGATGATGCATTGCTGCAACTGAAAGTAACTGGTGTATCCAAACCAAATATTAAAGCCCGGGTAGTGGTGGGCGGTATTTTAAAATCAAATAAGGGCATGAATTTTCCGAATTCTTCTATTAAGGTCCCGGCTGTCACTACTAAAGATAAAAGAGATTTGGTTTTTGGGATTAAACAAAATGTAGATTTTGTAGCGCTATCATTTGTGTCGAAGGCGGAAGAAATTGTGGCGTTACGAAAACAAATTGTAGCGTTAGAAAAGAAGTTTGGCTGGGAGAGAAAAAATAACCAAGTTAAAGCCGGCCAAGGTGAACGCGCCCCGCTTTACACTCGGATTATCGCTAAAATTGAACGCAAAGAGGCGCTCCAAAATTTTGATGAGATTTTGGCGGTGGCTGATGGGATTATGATTGCCCGAGGCGATTTAGGAATTGAGCTGCCAATTCAAGATTTGCCCTTATTTCAAAAACGGTTTATTCAAAAATGCAATAAGGCCGGTAAGCCAGTCATTGTCGCCACACAGATGTTAGATTCAATGATTCAGCGCCCGGTGCCAACCCGGGCGGAAGTGTCAGATATTGCTAATGCGATTTTAGACGGTACGGATGCGATTATGTTGTCCGGTGAAACAGCGACTGGGAAATATCCTTTAAAGGCGGTTCAAGTGATGAATAAAGTTGCTCAGCATACTGAACCGGCTGAAATTAAATTAGTCAGCGAACCGGCGAAACGTTCGGGCCAAGGGCCTTCAATTACTGAATCTACAACGCTTGCCGCCGAAACCATTGCCGAGATGTCGGGCGCTAAGGTAATAGTTTGTTCCACGGCTGCCGGCTTTGCGGTGCGGTCGGTAATTCGCAATAAACCAAGATTTCCGGTCGTGGCGGTTACCGCTTTTGAAAAAACCCAGCGCCAGCTAAGTTTAAGTTGGGGGGTATCTGCATTCGTGACTCCGCCGTATAAAAAATTAAGCGAATTGATCTCTTACGTTAATACTTTGTTAAAAGAGCATAAGTTGGCTAAATCGGGGGACCGTATAGTGATTTGTTCTAGTCATCCGTATGGCTATATTGGCCATGCTAATTTGATAAAAATAGAGACTGTAAAATAGCAATAGATAAATAGCGAATTGCAAATAGTAATTATTGATTTAAATATCACAGTAGGCTCCCTCTCCTTGGAGGAGAGGGATAGGGTGAGGTGGGGTATCGGAAGATTTTAACCAACCCTCGTCTACCCCCTCTCCCTTTCAAAGGGAGAGAAATTATTTTAAGGTAATTTGAATGTTTCATTTCTTACACACTCACCTACCAGACCCTATTGCTTTTACGATTGGCCCCATAGCAATTCATTGGTACGGGATGTTAATTGTCGTAGCAATTTTTATTGGCTTATTGTTAACTGCTAAAATCGGTTCCCGTTATGGTATTAGCAAAGACCAGGTTTATGATTTAGGTTTCTGGGCAATAATTTTTGCCATTGTAGGCGCCCGTGTATATTTTATGTTTTTAGAATTACCTTACTTTTTAGCAAACCCCCTGGACGCTATTAAAGTATGGCAAGGCGGGCTGGCTATACACGGTGCGATTATCGGCGGCCTTTTGGCGGTTTATTTTTATCTGTTTCGTGATCCCCGAAATAAATTTGATAATCACTCCCTCTCCGATGACGGAGAGGGTAGGGGTGAGGTAGCGGAGAATGATACCGGGCATAAACGAAGTCGCAAGTTTTCGATTCGTAACCTCACCCTAACCCTCTCCCACAGGGAGAGGGTATCTATGGGCAATAGAGTTTCAATTTGGCTTTGGCTGGATGCGGTTGCGCCGGCCTTGGCTTTGGGCCAAGCGATCGGGCGGTGGGGGAATTATTTTAATCAGGAATTATTTGGCCGGCCAACCAATTTACCTTGGGGCATTCCAATTGCCGAATTTAACCGGCCAGTGCAATTTTTTAATGAACAGTTTTTTCATCCGACGTTTTTGTACGAATCGGTTTTAAATTTAATTATTTTTGTTGTGCTTATTATCTTGCACATTAGAAGAATAAGAGCACGTCATTCCCGCGCCGGCGGGAATCCAGAGATCCCGGATCAAACCCGGGATGACCGGCAGGCAGGCTCAATATTTTTAATTTATCTAATTTTGTATTCGCTAGTTAGAATTTTTACTGAAACATTGAGGCTAGATGAAACTATAACTATTGTAGGAATCCGCCTACCGCAAATTGTCAGCGGCTTGATAATTTTAGCCAGTGTTTATTTGCTAGTTAAAAAATCCAAATTGACCAGCCAAAATAACTAGGATATAATTTAGTTATGTATCGTAGTAATTTTATTTTAGCAACAGCAGCCGTTTTGATATCATTTAATTTTTTACTTATTAGTCCCGCGATAAGCACAGATGGTTCTTCTGCGGAGGGATCCGGGTCTGTCGAAGGTGGAATAGATAATCCTTTGGGCAAGGGACTGAATGACCCCCGAGATATTATCGCAAATATTATAAGAGCTATTTTAGGATTAGTTGGCTCTTTAGCATTATTGGTCTTTATTTACGGTGGGTTTACTTGGATGATGGCGGCTGGGAATGAGGACAAAATAAAGAAGGGGAAAGACATGATTTTGTGGGCATCTTTAGGCATTGCGGTAATACTACTAAGTTACACCTTGGTTAGCTTTGTTATTGGAGCAATTACTGGCGTTTAGAAACGCATAAATTTTGTTTAATTTTAGCCACTAATAAGTGGCAATTTTTGTGAGTAAATATCTTGACAACATCTTAAAAATATGGTATTATATTTAGTTATGATGGCACAGTGTGTCCTCTCATAACCCCAGTGGCACAGGGATATGTGCAACAGAACTTTGACAACGGTATAACATGAATCCAAAGGAGGGTCCTAAATCATGGCGGAAAAGGAAGCAGTAAAGGGAGTTCTTGCTTCCCTGGGAAGGGTGCTCGAGGCAACGATCGGCAGCGGTATTGCCGAACTTGCCAAGAGTGAGCCGGTGAAGGAGGCTGTGGCTGGCGTCTTGAATCCTCAACTGGAGGATGAAATCAAGACGTTCTTGGGTCAACTCCAGGTCTGGGCAGAGAGTGCTGAGGGTTTTGGGCTTCTAAAGACGGAGCTCGACCACCACGACCTCTTCAATCGGAGGCTGGAGGTTCTAAGCCAGGTGGAGCGGGAGCAATTCCGCAAGATCATGGCCGGCTTGCCTGAGGAATGGCGTCAGAAGGCAGTAACGTTTCTGGCGCGCATTCCGGATGAAGAGTTCTCGCGCTTGTCCCGCGTGCTAGATCTGTCCGACGATACGTCGGTCAAGCAGCGCGTGGGCAAGGTCGTGTTCGCGGTTCAGGAGGCAATACGGCAAGCGAACTCGCCCGAAAGCATTGAAGCTGCAGGGCCGGCTGATGGCCTGGAACGTGTCGCTGATGACCTGAATGCCTGGCATGAAGGTCGTCGGCAGGAGCGTCAACGCCGCGAAGCTGACCGGAAGGCCAAGCGTGATGAGCGCAAGGCCGCCCGGAAAGCCAAGCGTGCTCGCCGCGATCGGATTGCCGAATCCAACGCGGCGGTGAAGCTAGCGAATGCTCAAGCGCGTGTCGCGGAGGCGAACGAGCGCGCTGAGCGGGCTCGCAAGAGTAAAAACAACAAGCGGTAACTGACCGCAGAAAGGACTTCGCCATGAATTGGCAGAAGCTAATTGAAACAGCGGTCAAATGGTTGTTCGGAGCCTTGGCGGTGGCAGTGTACACGCTGTCGATTCCGCTCCGTAACCAGGTCAACCGCTCAATCGGCGCGATCTACCAGATCGTCGTCATCATCGTGTCGGAGGCGTGGCAATCGTCGCGTCGCCAAGTGGCGATTGGAATCAGTGTCGCCGTTGGGCTGGCGCTGGTTTCCGTCGTTCTGACCGGCCTCGCCATCCTCTTTGGCGGGACAGCGGGCATGGTGCTCGTCGTCCTGGCCGTGATGGTTGGGGGCATCTCGTCGTGGGCGATCGGCTGGGTGTTCAACTCTGTCGCTCCGTCCCGCGAGGGTGCCATTCGCACGGTGCTCATGAGCATCAACCGTGCCGCGTCGTTTGTGGCCGTGCTGGTGTTCTCGGCCGGCTTCGTCCTCGCCATCCTGTATTATCTGGGCGTGGACTACGGCGCGCTTATTGCCATGATCGTGATGCTCGGTGGCATGGCCTACAGCGGGTCATGCAATTACCTGGGGCGTGAGCAGACCTGGGCACCTCGTCTGGTGCTCGTGGTCGTCCCGCTCGGCCTCACGGTCCTCGCCACCCTGGCAGTCTTCAACGTCAGAAGTGTGACTGTGGAGATGAGCCAATCCGGCCGGACGTACACCTTCCCGCAAGGAACGGTATACTATCCTGCCACAGCGGAAGTCACAACTGAGATTCAGGAGCCGACTTCTGAGCAGGTGGCCGCACTGCAGTCGACTCTGCGTTTCGGGCAGGAGACGAAAGTTATCCTGTTCGACAACGATGAACCTCAGTTCCTCGGGGCCATTGCGGTTTATCGGGGACAGAAAGAGGACGGTGCAGTGGTATACGTCCGCAAGGCCAATGCCCTGCCGGACGAAGCTATGGGCAGCCAGCTTACCGGCTGGGTGCGTCATCACCGTAAGGTGACTGCGCTCGTTTTGCCAGCCGTTTTGCTGCTCGTTGTCGCTATCGCTGGTCCTCGGGTCGGTGACAGTGCGCGTGGCTGGGCAACAACCGGCCTGGTCATCGTGGTCATCCTTGCGGGCTTCCTGCTCTACAATGGGCAGTCAAGTTCAATGGGGGCCAATGTCAGTGCGACAAATGTCGTGATTGTGTCCAGTGAGTGGACGCCCATCGGTGTTAACGCACCGGTGCAAAATCCGCAGGCGAAGAAGTTCATGGTGATGTATCAAGGGGATGTTCCTCCTGTGGTGCACTACCGAGTGGCCAACCCGGCCAAGAACTTCGAGGGCCCTTCTCATCGCTTCACCTTCAGTTCGGGTTCTCCTGGCTGGTGGTGGGCGACCTGGGGAGCTGTTAATACGGGCGCCGGTGATCGCTTCGAGTTCAAACTTGACGGCGGTAGCCTGGTCAAGTTGACGGTAAGCAGGGTGTAGACATGCCCTATCCAGCAAACCGTCTTCGAGGCTCTCCGGCAAGTGTGACTCCCGCGTCCGCGCGTCAAGCGTGGCCAGGGAACTCACGTGGTCCGCCGGATTGAGGCAATCCCTCGATCCTGCGGCCAAAGTTTTGAAGCCGATATCTGAAACGCTACCAGCGTGGAGGATGTCGGCTTCTGTCTTTTTGTTAAAAGGGATTTTAATTTATTTAATGACTCTGGATTCCCGCCCCCCGGTCGTAGCCGTGGACAGGTTTCGCGGGAATGACAAATTTGTTATAATTATTTTAATATGTCATTTCTCTCCAGGAGGCCTAAAAATACCAAGCAAATTTTAAAATACGCTAAAAGCCGGGAAGTTTGGGAAAGCACTTTAGTCATGCTTTTAGCCAATATAGCGCTTTTGATGATTGTAATTTTAAGCTATGGGCTGCTGTCTTTATATAGACAAGTACTGTTTAATAATAATCGCGTTTTGACAGTTGAACCGTTTTATTTAATTATCTTTTTATTTATTTTTAGTATTTTAGTATGGTTTACTTTAGGCCTGCACCAAGGCATACATATTCGCAAAAATAAAACCGTGTCAGGGTTTTGGATAACGCTTTTTTCGGCGCTGCCTTTATTTTTACTGATTTATTTATTGAGCCCGGTAGTTGAATTTACGCAAAGCCAAAAAGAAGTGTTTAGTGAATTGCCAAAATTTATAGCGGTAGTATCAGTGATGCAATATATTTTTTACACGGCTGGCTTGCGGCTCCGCAAAAAACGCCGGTCGTGGCTATCGTTAGGCTAGCCGGATAGAATTTTTACTCTTGAATATAATCAAATAACGCTAACACGCCATTGAGCGATTGAGAACAAACTTCAAAGTTATTCGGCGCGGTCATAGTAAAAAAGTAGTTACTTTCGTCATCTAAAGTTAAATTAACGATGCGGATCGTCGGGTCGTTATTTTGATTACGTAAGATGGTGTCAGTCGCTTTAATGCCGTTATAAACTCGGGGAGTATTTTCAGCAATTAAGCCTGGGTCAATCGTGCTTAAAATTGGACCGGTGGTAATTTGACAAGTTTCATCATTTCTTAAATATAAAGTGTTGCCAGACCGCCGCCATAAATTATTATCCCAATTAAGTAAAATCGTACTTCTTTTTTCTTTGGTTAATTTAATTAGTTGCGTTTCACCACGTTCAAAATTTGCTAGCATATACGCATACATCAAAATGCTGCCGGCAATAATACCAATAACTAATCCTAAAACTAAACCAACGATAAATTTCTTGGCTCCGTGCGCCTCTCGGCTTGAGATTTTATCGTCAATAAAGGCCATACGTTAGCAAATAGCAGATAGCAAATCGCCAATAGCTTTATTTCATAATTATATGTTCTAAAATGTTACCGACAAAATAAGCCGAACTTCCGGCCAGAACCCCGACGATAAGCATTTCTAGTCCTGATACGTACCATTTTTTAGGCGTGATTAAATTTTTCAACGCTCCGATAATAAATAAAGTGATACAAGCACTGGTGATGGAGGCGCCAAAAGATGGCCAGGGAGTAAGATATGGGATGATTGGCGCTAAGCCCGCGATACTAAAAGCAAAAAAGGTGGCTAAGCCGTGTCGGCTAGGAGCTCCGGCACCTTCTTCAAAGATATTTAATTCTTCCCGCATCATAAAATCAACCCAGCGTTTTTTATCCGAGATTATAGTTTCGGTTGCCCGCTTCAAATCTTGTCCAGTAAAACCCCAAGCTTGCAAGCTATCTTTTACTTCTTTAATTTCGGCTTCGCGCATATTTTCAATTTCCCATTCTTCTTGCTGTCTTTGGCCGCGGTTAAAGTCACGTTCAGATTTTTTACCGATGTAATTGCCTAAGGCCATTGAAATGCCGTCAGCTAATAGATTAGCAAAGCCTAAAATAATTATCACCGTGGTTGGAAAATTTGCCCCGATGGCTCCAGCCACAATAGCAAAGGTTGTGACTATGCCGTCACTTGCGCCAAAAATCATATCGCTCAGATAAGAGCCAAAATCTGACCGGTGCCGCGCTTCAATTTTATGATGCTTTTGGATTTGATTAACCGTGATATTCATCAGCTATTATTATAGCGTGATATCGTCGATTTGAAAAAGCCAGGGCTAAGCTAAGTTAAGCTCTTTAATTTTTTGGAGCACGTCTTGAGGGTCAGTTTGCGGTTTGGCTTTTTCCACAACTGCCTTAATAATGCCTTTTTTGCCAATGATATAAGTGGTCCTTTTTATGCCCATGTATTCACGTCCCATAAATTTTTTTGGGCCGTAGACTTTGTATTTAAGGCTAACTTTAAAATCAGGATCAGATAACAAAGTAATTCTCAACTTGCATTTATCGACAAACTTTTGTTTTGATTTTTGATCGCCGCCTGAAATTCCGACAACGGCAATACCTTTTGCGGCAAATTGTTTTTGGTGTCGGGTGTAGTTTTGGGCCTGGAGAGTACAGCCAGGGGTATTATCTTTAGGGTAAAAATACAAAACTAAAATTTTGCCGGCGTAATCTTTTAACGAATGGCTTGCCCCGTTTTTATCAGTTAATGAAAAGGTTGGCGCTTGGGATTCTAGCTTTAACATTTTAAGGTGAAAAAATTTCAATAATTTTTTGGTTAAACTCAAAATAAAAATCTGTCAATTTACCGCTTTGGTAGATATTGAGCAAATTATTGGTTCCGTTGGTAGCAATAAAAATTAATCCCAAAGCAAAAAAGATAAGCGCGGTAATTAAATTTGTTGAATGGACTTGGAAATTTTTTTGGCCGAAAGTGAATTGTAATTCACGGCCTTTAATCAATTTACTTTGCGCAAAGTTTCCTTTCTCAAAAAACCAAGCCACGATAAACAGCGGCATAACTAATCCAAAGGAATAAACTATTAGCAGCCACACTGCTTGATTAGTGCCGCCGGACGCCGCGGCTAGAGTAAAAATTGAACCCAGTATTGGAGCAGTGCAAGTACCTGAGGCAAAGGCAAATAACACACCCATGATAAAAACCCCTAAAGGTGTGCGTTTGTCAATTTTAGCTTGGCGAAAGCGCTTAGGTAAAATTTGCCAACTTTTGCCCGATAGCACCATAAAGCCGAAGAGAAAAAAGAATAACCCGGCAATCCAAAATAGTAGCGTTTGGTGGTTCACAAAAATTTTTGAAACAAATGAGGCTGAAAATCCAAGCGGCACAAAGACAAGCGATAAGCCGAGCCAAAAAACAAAGGTCATTTTAACTAGGTGAGTTTTTTCCTTAAAGCTGTAAGCAAAAAATGCCGGCAGTAAAGCCGCTGAGCAAGGCGACATTAATGACAAAACACCGCCCAAAAAAGCGACGGTAAAAGGGATGGTGATAACAAAACTATTCTCCGCCTGCGATCCGGCCGTGCTAATAAAATAGATTAGCGCTAACACTACTAGCGTTAATGCGATAAGGGAAAATTTGGACTTAAATTTGGAATTAATTTCAATTTCGGATTCATTTTTCATACTCATTGTATTATAACGGTAATGTTTAACAATTGTAAGCCAAAGGTAACAATTCTCACCATATAACGGGGACAGTTTTGAAAAATGACTGTGTAGAACTTAACTGGTCAAATGAATTAAATTATGGTATAGTTATTTCACTTTCAGAAACCGGTAGTTTCAGGCAGAAATTTAATCGTATAGATACTTAAAAAGAAAGGGGGTGGATCTATGAAAAAGCTCGTGGGCTCACTTAGCGGGTTGGCTGCGTTTTCAGCGGCTTTGCCTGCATTGGCTGTTGATGTCGGATTAAACTATGGTACTGCTTTAGGACTTGGTACTCGAGACATCCGCGAAACCATCTTGGCAATCATTAGCGCGTTGTTTGGATTTTTAGGTGTTCTAGCTATCTTGATTGTTTTATACGCTGGGTTTAAATGGATGACGGCTGGCGGTAATGAAGATAAAGTGGCTGAAGCTAAGAAATTATTAGCCGCTGGTGTTATTGGCTTGATTATTGTTTTGACCGCGTTTAGCATTGCTACATTCGTGGTTGACTCAATTATTAACAACTTATAATATACTTATCTTATATATAAAACTCTCTCGTCTTTGGCGGGGGAGTTTTTATTGCCACCGGATTTGTTTAGCAGCCTTTATGTGATAAAATATAGTTGGTTATAAATAGAAGAAAGGGGGTGAGGATATGAAAAAGATTATTGGTAGTTTAAGTGGAGTGGCTGCGTTTTCATTAGCTGGACCAGTTTTAGCCGTGGATGTTGGATTAAACTATGCCACCGCCTTAGGGCTTGGTACTCGAGACATCCGTGAAACTATTTTGGCAATTATTAGAGCCTTTTTTGCGTTTTTGGGCGTTTTGGCAATTTTGATTGTTTTATACGCTGGCTTTATGTGGATGACGGCTGGAGGGAATGAAGACAAAGTGGCTTCGGCTAAGAAAATGTTGGCTGCCGGTATCATTGGTTTGATTATTGTGTTAACTTCATTTGCGATTGCTACGTTTGTGGTCGATTCAATTGTTAATGCCTTATAATTTATTTAGATATTTTGAAAACTCCCCTGCCGCGTCAGGGGAGTTTTAATTTTGTCATGGCCTTGACAGATTAAGTTAATTAGGCTAGTGTTAAAGCCGACTAATTTAGTCGGTATTAATATGTCCAGTAGAGAAATTTCGAAACGGTTTTCTTTATAGAAAGTTTCTCTAATAAGGGCGGTATTACCCATTGATAACTAATAGAGACTACAGTTGGGCTTTAGCCCATTCGAAATTTTATACTGGATATGAGCATGAAATTTTCGACCAAAGCTGAATATGGTATTCGCGCTTTAATTGCCTTGGCCAAGCAAGGCGATAAGGAGCCTTATTCACTGCCTCAGATTGCCCGGGAACAAAAAATTCCGCGGGCTTATTTAGAACACTTATTTGCTCGGCTCAAAAGAGCCGGGTTGATTACTAGCACCAAAGGCGCGCGCGGTGGTTATAGTTTGAAAGTCAAACCGCAAGATTTAACCCTGTATCAGGTTGTGGCGGTTTTGGAGGATAATTTCTCGCCTTACTTTTGTACCGGCAGTGAAGATGCCGCTTGTCCCGAACAAAAAGGAT
>PEZZ01000048.1 GCA_002773845.1 Candidatus Buchananbacteria bacterium CG10_big_fil_rev_8_21_14_0_10_42_9 | reverse complement strand
TGACAATTATAATTTTAATGCGTCAGATATCGAAGTGGTTTCTAGCAACGCCCAGTTAATCGGCAGCCCAGGCGGGGGCGGTTCGGGGGCAACTACTGACCCGTCTTTTGATGTGCCTGATTGGGCCCCAGTCAATTGGGATGTTAATGGCCCGGAAAGCGCACCAACAATTTCACTTCAAACGCCAGGCAACCCCGGTAACTTTGGAGAAATTTCCATCCCCACAAATAGTAAGCGCCGCAGTTTGGGAGGCCTTTGGCAACAAGCTTTTACTACGACCGTGGCCAATCCAGACACGGCTACTTGTTCGTTTGATTGGCAAGTCACCGCCGCTGACCCGAACGTTCAAGTCTCTCGCCTGGAAGTGTTTTTGGATAATTTTTCAGGTGAACCATCGCCCGGGGCAACTGGCGTTTGGTCGCAAAACTTTACTACTACTAGTGGATGGCAAACGGTCAGTTTTGATTGCTCTAACAGTTTAACTACTGCCGGCACTTATTATTTTAAGCTAGGGGTGTGGCTTGAAAACTCAAACAACGCTGGCAATACCCCAATCACGGTGGGTTTTGACAATGCCCAAGTGCAGTGGGGCAAGGCTGGCACTATTGTGTACCCGACAACTAATCCTGGAGTTAATCCTTTCAACTCTTACACCGGAACAATAGAGAATTGGTTTAGTTTCACTGAAACAGCGAGTAAACCCGTAGGTACAGAAATTTATTACCAGCTATCAGATGATGATGGTACTAGCTGGCAGTGGTGGGACGGGGGAGCTTGGGCATTGGCTACTATTGATAATGTCAGTACGGCCAACGTGGCAACAGAAGTCGACGCTAATATCGCAACTTTTCCAATTGTGTCTGGCCGAATTATGTTTCGCGCATACCTAGCTAGTGACGGTAGCGCACAACCACAACTTGATCGTGTTACCATAAGTAGCGGTGCCGTAGTTGGTAGCAGTGGATATACACTTTTAGGCATTTTAGAATCATCAGCCTTTGATACTGGCGGTCAAAGCGCTTTTAATACAATTCAATGGACAGAAACTTTGCCTTCTGCCAATGAAAATATTCAGGTGCAAATTTCCACCGCGCCGGATGATAGCGGCAGCCCCGGCACATGGTCGGCTTGGACCGGTTTAAGCGGTAGCGGCACTTATTTTGTTGATCCGAACGAGACTGTGATTCCTTTAACCAGCGGGCATAATGATGATCAATGGATACGCTACCGGGTAGAATTATTAGGTGATGGAACAGACACGCCGGTGCTTCAAGATATTACACTTAACTACACGCCATAATGGTAAACAGCAAATCGCGCTTAGCCAATAGCAACGACGGCTTCACGATGATTGAGATGATTATCTATATCGGTATCGTCGGTATGTTTTTAACAGCGATTAGTTTAATGGCGTTGGAAGTGAGTAGCGGACAAGCCAAAACGCTTGTGACTCAGGAGGTACAGCAAAATTTACGCTTAGCTAATCAACTTTTAATTCAAGATATTCAAGCCGCTGCTGATATTACCTCGCCAACTGTTGGTGGGAGTGGCAACACTTTAATTTTAGATAATGGCGCGCTTGACGCGATTACTTATACAATTAACGGCAATGTTCTCACTCGTCAAATTGGCGGTAACCCGCCAGTTGAAGTTACGACTGACAATGTAGTTACGACTGCGGCCTTTGAAAATTTATCTTACAATAATCGTTCACGCAATGTGGGCGTGACTTTGAATGTCAGTTTTAATAATCCTTCTGGCATAAGCGACTTTGATGCTAATAGTAATGTGACATATGCCGTGGAATTAAAGGGCCGGCGATAACATGAGAGCTAAAAAACGTTATAACTTTAAGGACAATCATGGCGGCTATATCGCAATGATTTCGCTTTTAATCATATCGGCTGTGATTTTATCAATTGGCCTTTCGGTCAACAGCCGAAGCGCGGAAGAATTATCGATGGGCTTTGCCGCGAGCCGAGCCCATATGGCTAAGACATTAGCGGAAGCTTGCCTAGAAGACGCGTTATTAAAATTACGCCTTGATTTTAATTCCTATTCCGACAGTTTGGTGATAAACGGGAATACTTGTATAATTAATGCAGTTGTAACTGCGCCAACAGCTGTCGTCACTGTTAGTGGCACAGTTCAAGAATACACCCAACAAATTTCTACTAGCTTGGGTAATAGTAGTGGAACCTTAGAAATTACTAATCGTCAATAAGATGTCATTTAGACGTGAAATTTTTGGCCTGGATATATCTGATTTTTCCATTGAGGTTATGCTGTTGCGCCGCCGTTTCGGCCGTGTGTCGGTTAAAGCTTACGGCCGTGAAAAGTTAGACGCGGGCATAGTTGCCAACGGCAAAATTTTAAAACCTAAGGAATTGGCTAAAAAAATTAGATCAGCGCTCAAGCACGCCAAGCCCTCAGCAATTAAAAGCCTTGAGTGCGTCGTGTCATTGCCAGAATCTCAAGTTTTTACTCATACTTTTACCTTGCCCGCTAATTTAAAAAGAAAGCAAATCCAAAACACTTTACCATTTGAAGCTGAAAAGGTAATTCCGATAACATCTAACGAAGTCAATTTTGACTTCAAAATTTTACATAAAGATAAGGATGGCCAAGAAGTTTTTTATCTTTCCACCCCATCAAAAATAGTTGAAAGCTACACAGAGGTTTTATCTCAAGCCGGCGTTGAGGCCGTGGCAGTTGATTTAGAATCCAATAGCTTAGCCCGTGTTTTAATTAAAAACCCGAACCGGGCAACTATGGTTGTTGATATCGGCGCGCGCACTACCAACGTCAGCGTTTATGACCGTTTTGGCGTTCGTTTTAGTTCAGTGATAAGGTTGGGTGGCAACGATTTAACCGATGCCATTGCCAAGCAGTTAAAAGTTTCACCGGAAGAGGCAGAGAGTTTGAAAAGAAAAAATGGATTTACGCGCAAAGAACAAGGCAAGGTATTCATGATAATTCAAAATCATTGGGCTAAAGTTATCCATGAATTAAAAGACATAATAGAATTTTATCAAGCCAGCCACGGCCGTGATATCAACCAAGTTATTTTAGCTGGCGGCACTAGTATGTTGCCAAACATTAGCCAGTATTTTAAGGACAATTTGGGAGTTGACTCACTTTTGGGTGATCCGTTTCAAAAGATAAAATCTAGCGATGTTGAACTAAATGGTAGCGCCGTACTTTACGCCAATGTAATTGGTTTAGCTTGGCGAGGAATCATGCGCCGGCCTGAAAAGCAGGGGATAAATTTATTAAGTTTACAAGCCCATCGTTTTAAGGTATTACCCCAAAAGGCAGAAAAAGTTGCTTGGCGTAGAATCTATAACGGCAGCGTGGCTCTTTTGATTTTTGTTATCGCTTTAGTTGGATTAATTTGGGCTAGAAGAGAATTAAGTTTTTTACAGCCAGTTAAACCAAATTATGAGCAAGTTATTGTTCCCGAAAACGATTTTGATGTTGACGCGCTAGATGAATTACGCCAAGAGGAGACAAACACTTTGACGGATTTGGCGACTGGCACGGCAACCACCACAAAAACACCGGAACCGATAGCTGAAGTTGCGCCCAACGAACAAGAAGTTGAGCAAAACTATGTCGTTGTAGATGAAAATTCGGTTGGATTTTTAAATGTACGTTCAGGCCCGAGTACCTCAAATTCTATTTTAACTAAATTAGACATAGGCGATGAATTACAATATCTTGAGCGCCAACCGGGGTGGGTATCTGTAGTTTTGGACGATGGTACTGTCGGATGGGTAAGTGACCAGTACGTGAGTTTTAAATAATGAAAAATTAAGCTAAATGTGGTATACTATTAACAATTGTGGAAAATTAGCCAATCATAAAGGTCGATTTTGGCTTTAAATTAAGACCTCAAAATAAATAAATAATGCTTATGTTCAAAAACAAAAAAGGTTTTACCTTAATTGAGCTATTAATTGTCATCGGTATTATCGCAATATTAGCCGCCATTATTTTTGTGGCCGTGGACCCAGGCCGGCGTTTGGGTGAGGCGCGCGATGCTGATCGGTGGGGCGCGGTTAATTCTATTTTGAATGCCGTGCTGAAATATTCGGTGGATAATGCAGGCAACCTTCCTGGCTCTGGCGGCGATGCATTAGTAGACAATGCAACGGATGTTCAAATCCTAGGAACCACTGACGACTCGGGAGTGGGTTTTTGCGCCGGCGGCTCAGCCCCGACGTGTGCTGGGCAAACTGTGGATAGCACTGATGACGCTTGTTTTGTTGATTTAACATCAGCTCTGGTTGATACTTATTTAGCGGCAATTCCGGTTGATCCTGATACGACCGCAGGTTACGGCGATGCCAACACCGGTTACTACATTCGTAAATCAGCTAATAATCGTATCGAAGTAGGTTCATGCAACCCAGAACAGGTCGCGGCAATTAGTGTCCAAAGATAAAAAAGTTATTGAGCCGCCAAGTTTAACTTGGCGGCTCTTTAGGCAAAAATTATGGATCAGGCAGTCATCAAAGATGTCCTAGAAGGTCAACGGGTAATTGAAAATAAGCTCCAAGACCGCTACCAAGCAATTTTAGCTAGTAGCGATATTTTTTCTAAATTAAATGACGCTGATAAATCGACAGTTGAAGAAATTTTAAAAACTTTATTGAATGATGCTAAAAAACAGTCAGAAATAGTAAACGATTATTTGCACAAATATGCTTAAGGGCGACGTTATAAATTTATTACAGGATGCCTTAGATTTGGAGCAGCGAGGAAGCGGTAATTATGAAGAGTTGACAACTATTTGCGGCGAGGATAAAAGCGTTTGTGAAGATTTTCAATTAGCCATGCGATATAAAACAAAACACATTGCCTTGCTTCGTGAAGTAATTCGAATCTTACAAAAGTAATATGGCTAAAGCCGTTTTTATAGTATCGTCGCAAGATTTTAGGGACGAAGAGCTATTTAAACCAAAATCAATTTTAGAACGCGGGAAAATCAAAGTTGACGTAGCCACTCCGGACGGCAAAGAAGCGCACGGTAAAAAAGGCGCTAAAATTTTCGCCAACTTAAAAATTATTGATATTGACCCTGAAAAATACGACGCTATTATCTTTGTCGGTGGGGGCGGAGCTGGTGATTTTTTTCACGACGAGCAAGTTTGGAAGTTGTCGCGCGAATTTGATGCCCAACATAAAATTATCGGAGCAATTTGCATTACCCCAACTATTTTGGCTAACGCGGGAATTTTACTCGGTCGTAAGGTTACCGGCCACATCTCTCAAACTGAAAGACTAGTTTGCCGCGGAGCAGAGTATAGCGGAATGCCGGTACAAATTGATGGTAATTTAGTCACTGCCAAGTTTCATACGGACGCTACAGAATTTGGCGAGAAATTATTACGGACCATTGGTTATCAGTAGGTTAAATTGAAATATATTTATAAAATGGCCAATTTAGGCCATTTTTTGTATTTTTATATGACAATGCTTGCCAAAGATGTATATATGATATAGTTATTGTGTACATATTATTGACAATGCTTGCCAAAATAAAGTAAAATTAGTTTAATTGTGGAAAACTTAAAACAAAAATAAAATGCGCTTTGGGTTGGAAATTCTGCATATTATTCAATCCATTAAGCCCTTCGGTACAACTTTAGGGGTAAGACTTTATCGCCAAAATATATCGAAGGCTTTTTTAGTTTCTAAATTCAAGTTAAAGCGAAAATCCTAATGCCGCTTCATCGTGACAACATATTGACCTTAGAAGAAGTTGCTGAAGTATTTAAAGTTTCGATGCGTACAGTGTATCGATGGGTCGCTTCCGGGGAGTTAGAAGTTTCTAAGATAGGCCATAAAACTTATCGTGTCTTTGAATCAGATGTAATTAAATTCATGAAATCCAGGCGAATGAAATAATATGGATGTTTATATTCACCATAAAGTAGATCCGCATTACCGCGCTTGTTGGTATTATCGCAACCGCCGAGTCGGGTGGCTTTGGATTTTACTTGCTACGATAATATTTGGTTTATATTTCGTGTTTGGCTCAGCCATTAATCAATTAGTTTTTAACGCTGAAGACGCCCGCGCCGCCACCGGCATTCCGTCAATTATTAACTATCAAGGTAAACTTCTTGATTCTAACGGCGCGGCGGTAGCCGATGGTACTTAAAGTATGAAATTTACACTTTACGATAGCTTGGA
>PEZZ01000047.1 GCA_002773845.1 Candidatus Buchananbacteria bacterium CG10_big_fil_rev_8_21_14_0_10_42_9 | reverse complement strand
ACATTAATAAACTCCGGCGCTGGATAAATTAACCTTGGCGCCACACTTCCTGATGAACCAACGCCACCGCCACCGCCAGATTGAGTTCTGGCGCGTCCCTCAGCCGATAATGCGGACGCTGCAGATTCTGGGCTAGCTTCATCCAATTGGGCTAAATTACCAAAGGCATTGTCTTTGACGGTATTAAAGGTTGGCAAAAATGATAGTTGTGGTAACTGCTCGTTAATATTTTTAGGGCTAAACAGACTTCGGGCCAAAGGAATGGCTATAATTAAGGCAATTAAACCACCGCCTAAAGCGTATTGTAATTTGTTGAAATTCATAAATTTGGTAATAAAATTTTCTTGGGTGTCAGCGCTAAGCTTTTTAGCCTTTGCTAGTACTTCTTTTCTTAATTGGCGTTTAAACGCCTCATCGATTTGCGCAGCCGGCCGGCTGGATAGCAATTCTTCAATTAGGACAATTAACTTTTTTTCATGACTTTTTAGCTTCGGGTCAATTTCGTAAAGCTCAGCTAATAAATTTTTAATTTCTGACTTCATATAATTAAACGTTTAAAAGGAATATTAGTAACAAGCTTAACGGCATTTGTTGACGTAATTTTGACATTGCCCTTGAGTATATAACTTTGCAATTATTTTCATTTTTGCCGACAATATCAGCAATTTCTTTATACGACAGCCCCTCCCAAACGCGTAAGATTATTATTTCCCTTTGCTCGGATGGGATGCCTTGAATATACTTTTGTACTTTTTCTAATTCCATCTTAGCTTCTACTTCTGCCTTAAATGGTTTAGCGCTTAAATCCCAAACGTCCTCAATGTCAATTTCTTGTTTTTGTGATCGGTAATAATCAATTACGTTGTTGCGGGCGATTTGGTAAATCCAAGCTGAAAAAGTTCCCTGATCAATTTTGAAAGTGCCAATTTTATCTAAGGCCTTAATAAAAGTTTTGCTGGTTAAATCTTCAGCCGTTTCTTTATGCAAAGTTTTGTAATAGATAAAATTGTAAATTTTTTTAATATACAAATCATATAAAGCGCCAAACGAGTCTAATTTTCCCTGTTGGCACTCCTGGATGGCTTGTAGTTCGCTTGTCTCCATGTTAAGCCAATGGTTATCAAAGTTTTATGGCTTAAAGGCTGCAAAACCCCCGGCCGTAAAAACTCTTTTATTTTTTTTAACATAACCTTTTGCTTAATTACCCTCTGTAAAATTATACGAGGTATTGGCTAAAAGGTTACAAACAATAGTATATCAAAAAACGAACTGCTTGGCTCGTCAGCTCTTTCTCTATTTGTCATTGCGAGCCTGCCTGCCGGCAGGCAGGGAGCCACAGGCGACGTAGCAATCCCTCCCAGGGGCATGCCTGAGATCCTCACGTAGGCTAATGCCTACTCAGGATGAACATCGGAGCCTAGGATAACGATTCTTTAAAACATTTTTCCGCCTATGAGAACATCATGGGTTGGCTGCAATAGTACGACCTCCCCGTTTTCGTCAGGCAAACCCAAAGTTAAAACTTCTGAGATAAATGGGCCAATTTGCTTGGGCTCAAAATTTACAACCGCAATAACTTGCTTATTTAAAAGATCTTCTTTGGTATAGTGAGTTGTGATTTGAGCTGAAGATTTTTTAACCCCTATCTCCTCTCCAAAATCAATGCTTAATTTATACGCCGGCTTACGTGCCTCCGGAAAATCATCTACGGCAATAATTTTGCCGATCCGAATATCAACTTTTTCAAAGTCCGAATATGATATCTTTTTCATATTATTCAAGTTTTTGAGCTATTAACTGAATCCAATCATCAATATCGGTATCTTCGGTGTTTTCATAAACTATTTTCAAATTTGCCTTTAATACAAAGCCTTTTATTTCTTCTAAAGCAAAAAAGCTAAAGAATCTCTCAAACTCATAGCCAAAATCATTTTGAGTGATGGTAGTTTCTGATGGGCCATCCAACCGTTTAGCTTTTACCGCAATATAAATATAGCCGCCAGGGTTTAGCTTACTAAGCAATGAATTTAAAACTTCACTAATTTCATCTTTTGGAAAATGCAGCAATACGGCTTGAGCAAATATACCGTCAAATTTTTGGTTCAAAAAATCTAAGTCTTTTATATCGCCGACTAAAAATTCAGCCGCCGGGACTTCGCGCTTGGCAATGCCTATCATTTTTTCAGAAAAATCCACACCAGTGACTTTCATGCCATTTTGCGACAAATATTTTGATTTTACCGCGGCGCCGCAGCCGGCATCCAGCACAGTCCCCCCTTGGCCGACTAAGCTGATAAACTTATCTATGCCTTCATGCCACCAGCTATCCACTTTATGTACTGCAAACCAATCCTCAGCTATTTTGTCATACGTATCTTTTAGACTCATTTGTAAAATTAATTTTCAACGTCATAGGCCACCCTAATATTACCTTTGCTGGCCTTTATTTTTCTAATTGTAATTCTACCAATATCTTTTAAGTTTACCACGTGCGTACCGCCGCAGGGTACGCCAAAATCGCCATACATGACAACGCGGCTCGGTTTATCTATCGGGATGTAATCGGGCACATGGTGACACACCGTGCTCATTTCGCTTTTATCCATGAAAACTAACTTAGTTTGTGCTCCTTTTCTAATAATATCATTGCATGTGGTTTCAATTTTCTTCTTTTGTTTTTCTTTATCAAATTCGCTAATGTCGCCTTGGTACTCAACATAAGGCCCTTCCGGAAAATGATAACCTTTGACTGGCATCCAATTAATCCCTAATCCATTTAAAGCCATATCAACTATATGCCCGGCTGAATGTAGACGGCTGTGCAATTGCCGGCGCGCGGCGTTCACCTTACCTGTGGCTTCATCACCGTCCGTAAAATCACCAAATTCAAAATGCCCTATATGTTTTACTACTCCATCCACAAACCGAACTTCTTCAACTATAAAGTTCGCGCCTCCTGATTCAATCGTTCCTTGATCACATGGCTGTCCCCCGCCTTGAGGATAAAAAATTGTTTGGTCTAGCGTGATTACTGTTTTATCATCTTCAGTACTGACCGACTCTACTTTTGATTTGGCTTCCAAAAGCTCAAAATTTTCTAGATAGAGTAGCTTGGTTTGGCTCATACATTACTTTTTATTTTCCCACCGATCTGTTTCAATATTTGCTTGGCGTAAAATTTCAGACAATAGGTGCTTGGAGATGTCGCGGGTATGCGGATTAGGTATACGAACTTTTAGCTTTCCTTTTATCATAAACAAATGACGGCCGCCTGAATAGGGGCCATCAAACCCAAACTTACGAAAGCGCTTGACGAGTTTTCTCCACGAGATATTTTTAGGCATTCTTGACCATCTCGCGCCGGTCTACTTTTAATTTAAAACCAGGGATGGTGTCGCCGCTGCGTATTTTTAACAGTATCCAATCTTCTAAAACTTCACGCAACGTTCCTCTACAATCTTCCAGTGTCTTAGCCTCTGCCCAAACTCCCTGAAGGCTTGGGATTTCCCCGAAATAGGTTTTATCTTTCAAGAGTTTGTATTGTGCAGTCTTGAGTTTTTTCTCTATAAATTCGCTCAGCATAGTAATTTTAGTCTAACACCTTTTATTGCCCGAAGCAATACTCCTATTTTTTGCCTGTTTTAAAAGGATAATAATGCACTGCGGCGCCTTTTCTTTGCTTTTTCACTAATCCTCGTTTGATTAATGTATTTCGTAAATGTGCCGAATGTTCCAATCCTAAAATTGTATGCATTTCTCGCGGACGAATACCGGGACGCTTCTTAATTAATCCTAACATCGCCTTAAGTAGCTGATCGTTTGATTGTTTACTCTTTAACTTCACCATATTATTCAGTTTTGTACTTCTGCTATTAATTTTTTTGTTAGCGCCATTGATAACCCAATAACGCACTCAATATCGCCCTCAATTCTATCAATATACGGCTGGAGAAGCGGGAGACGAATTGAAAATGCCCCCGCACGAACATACGGATGCCCTTCGGCAATGTATTGGTCTAGTACATGCTTGGGTATAGGATTAAAATGCACTATTGCCTTATCAACAGCAACGGCACGCTTGCCGCTCCCGGTGTGAGTCACTGCCACAGCACTAATACAGTACGCTGGATATTTCGCTACCATATCAAGCATTAAACGCGCTTCTGTTTCGTCTTTCGGTTTCTCCAGAACGGCGTTATTACACACACATAGATTATCAGAAGTAATTAAAAGCGCTGGCCTTTTAATTTTTTGAAGCAAGGCATCAGCCTTAGCTTGTGCGAGCGCAGCCGTCAACCTCTCGGGATCATCATCGCGGATTTTACTTTCATCAATTAAAGTTATACCCGTACTTTTCTAAAATGTATTTTCTTTCGTTTGATTGAGAGCCTAAAATTATTTTTAAATCGTCTGCCATTTTGATTATTTCTTATGATTACGCATTTTTAACCACATTTTTTTAAACCACGGCATGGTCAGCGTTGAAATCATAAAGGCAAACGATGGCACGATGGCGTTTAACCACGGGTTATCAACTTCAATAACGCGCAAATAAACCCCAATCGCTAAATACGTAAACAACGCCAGCAAGCCACGGCGTGTCCAACTCACTTCCCATGCTTTATCTGCTTCAACTTTTTCGTTACGCTCTTCAATCTTTTTAATTTTTTGTTCTAAATTATCCATGCCGTCAATTTCTTATTATTCTCCCCTCTCTTTAGAGGGGGCAAAGATGGAGCCGGTGGTTTTTTTCCTTACCTCCCGTGACAACGTTTGGACTTCTAAACTTTCCCATGACACGCTTTAAACTTCTTTGGCGTTCCGTCATCGTTCACCGCTCCGCAAGGACAAGGCTCGTTACGTCCGACTTTAGCGCCTTCAAATTGAGTTTGCTGGGTGTGTTGCTCAGTGTTAGCTACGCGACGCTTGGCTTCTTTGGCCATCGCTTCAACGCCAGCACTGGAAAATTGCGTTTGGCCTTGGTCAGCGGTTTTGGCCGGCGCGGTTAATTGTACGCCCTGATTAGCTACTGCGGCTTGAGCAATTTGCGCTCCTTCACCTACTTTGTAAATAGAGTATACAACTTGGCGTTGAATTAAATTTTGCAGTTCGTTAAATAACCGATAAGATTCTTTTTTGTATTCAACTAGCGGGTCTTTTTGACCGTAGCCGCGTAAACCAATACCAGTACGAAGCGCCGTCATAGCATCAAGGTGCTCAATCCACAAAGTGTCAATCGCGCGTAATAAAAATTGCTTCTCCAACCGCCTCATCGGTTTTTCTTGCCCTGCCAAAAGCCCAGTGACGTGCGTTTCCAATTCTTCATAGCGCTTTTTGGCAATATCGTTTAGATAATTAATAATCTTAGTCCTGGCATCAGCATCTTTTTTCTTATCCCCTGCTCCAGCCCCTAAATCTTTAATCTCTATTTTTTCTTTTTCAGTTAGCGGAAAAATTGTAGTTGCCACTTCATAAATCTCATTTAAATCCCATTGTTTTTCATCTTCCACGGCGGTGTGAAAAGATACGACATTGGTTATTTCGTTTTCCACCATGTCTTGAATTTGAGCCTTAATATCGTCGTTATGCAAAACTTCTCGACGGCGGCGATAAATCGCTTCCCGGTGCTTATTTAAAACGTCATCATATTCAACCAACCGTTTACGAATATCAAAGTTATTGCCTTCAACTTTTTTTTGGGCCTGCTCAATGGATTTAGAAATAATTTTATTTTGAATCGGCATATCTTCTGGTACTTTCAAAGTTTCCATCACGCGCTGCATCCTGTCAGACCCAAAAATTCGCATCAAATCATCATCCATAGATACAAAAAACTGGGAACTGCCTGGGTCCCCCTGGCGTCCTGAACGACCTCGCAACTGATTATCAATACGCCTGGATTCATGGCGTTCGGTGCCAATAACGTGTAAACCGCCCGCATCAATCACTTTTTTATATTCAACCTCATCATACGGGGTGCCGCCTAAAATGATATCCACGCCTCGTCCAGCCATATTAGTGGCAATCGTAACCGCTCCAGGTTTACCCGCTTGGGTAATAATCATGGCTTCGCGTTCGTGGTTTTTAGCGTTAAGCATTTCGTGCGGAATCCCTTCTTTTTTGAAATACTCGCCTAACATCTCATTTTTTTCAATCGAAATCGTACCAATCAAAACCGGCTGGCCGGCTTCATGGCGTTTTTTCACCTCTTCCACTATTGCTTTAAATTTGCCGCGCTCGTTTTTGTAAATCTTATCTACTTTATCTTTTCTCACCATTGGTTTGTTGGTTGGAATCACAGTGACTTCCAAATTATAAATTTTGGCAAACTCTTCTGCTTCAGTAGCTGCGGTACCAGTCATACCAGATAATTTTTCGTATAGGCGAAAATAATTTTGGAAAGTAACAGTCGCCAACGTCATGCTTTCGCGTTGCACCTCAACGCCTTCTTTAGCTTCAATGGCTTGATGTAAGCCTTCACTGTAACGGCGGCCGGGCATTAAACGGCCGGTAAATTCATCCACAATCACAATCTCGCCATCTTTAACGACATAATCTTTATCTTTTTTAAACAAA
>PEZZ01000046.1:10721-15275 GCA_002773845.1 Candidatus Buchananbacteria bacterium CG10_big_fil_rev_8_21_14_0_10_42_9 | reverse complement strand
TTCTACTAAATATATTCTTTCGCGTCCTTCGCCAAAAGCAAGTTCAGCGCCCCAGATAGCGGCGTCCAGAGTAGCCGAGAGATAGATATATTTCGCATTTTTCCTGCTCCCGTAGTTTGAGTTAAGACCAATTGTGATAAAGTCACCAATCTTTAGGTCAGCCTTTGTGCCGTGGAAGAATGTCTGAGAAAAAGGGCTTTGAGCAGGATTATTCGATTTGTTCTCATCCCCGTTTGTATTCATTGCCATAATGTTTTTATTAGAAAATATAAATCAAATTTTCGTCTTTGTTCAACACACTAACCTCTTATTTTAGTATAGATAAAAAATTTATTTCGCACAACGCGCCGCGGCTGATCCGACGTGACCGGATCCGGCGAAGCTGGAGATGGGCATATTGGATAACGGCGACGATAGCCACGGCACGTTAATCGACGAGCGAAGCGATGTTAACTAACTAGTAATTATCCAAACTACATGCGTTATTGTAACAAGCATCTTGTGTGTTATGCAAACTTTCTCACTCCCTCTTGATAAGGCGAGATTATTAAATTGGGATTTTCAGTTTTCGCCTAATAACTTCAATAATCTCATCGATGCTGACTTTTGATTTAACAAAATATTCAACATCAGTGATATTTTTAGCTTGCTCTTTGCTCGCCTGATCTCCCAAATTACTTAAAATAATAGTTGGAATTTCTTTAGTCCTCGGATCTTTTTTTAACTCCTGCAACGCCGTTAAGCCATCAATATTAGGCATCAAAATATCTAGAATAATAAAATCCGGGCTTTGTTCTCGAGCAATAGTTAAAGCATCTCCGCCGTCTCCGGCACTTAAAACCTCGAATCCATCTTGTTCAAGTTGAATTTTAGCAATGTCCATCAAATCCGGATCATCCTCAGCAATTAAAATTTTTGGCTTAGTATCCATTAAACTTTCTTTTTAGGTTGACTGATGTTTGGCGGTTGGCCGTATAACGGCTTAGCCGTTTTGGTTTTATGCCTGGCCAATTGTTTTATGCCCTCAGCAATTAGATCCTCAAGGTTGGTGCCTGCCGTATTGGATACACCAACGACGTTACAATGTAAAACCCAAGCCAAAGTATTAGCGACGCTAACACCCACGCGAATAGCTGTGAAAGGACCGGGGCCGGTAACGACGATAATGCCACTAATTTTTTTAAGCGGGATTTTTGTTGACTTTAAAAGCTCGTCTATATTTTGCAACACTAACTCTGATTTTTTTCGGTCAGTTGTAAATTTTTTAGCCTTTATAATTGTTGCGTTCTTTTTAGCAAGCGCTACTGCCCCGCGTGAACTTACAGAATTAATAAATAACAACATATCTAGTGTATAGAATCGTGCGCTACAATTTTATTACTCTCCAAAATATCAAACAAAAAGCGGTCAGTTATTTCACGACGATATTTATATTCCTGTTTACTAAAAACCGTGTAATTGATAGGGTGATTGAGTTCTTTTTCATATCGTTTCATAATTTTTGCTAATTTTGAGCGGTTTACATTGCCCACAATCAATACGTCAGTTGGGTAGTCATCAAAACCCATAAAAATTCCGGTTAAAATTAGTAGCCTAACGCTGCCAAGCTTCATAATTTTTGAAACCAAATCATTTTCAATCAGAAGCTCAGCCTTCATAAACATCGCCCTCAACTCCGGATATAAAATTGAGTTGATATTGATAGCATAAAATTTTTTCTGTGATTTTTTTACTTTAGCCCTAGACTTTTTCCCCTGGCCGCCCGCCTTCTCAGTCTCTGGGGTAGCAATTTTTATCAAATCCATTTTTTCTAAATTATTCACTTCCCGCCTAACCGAATTTAGTTGGATTCTTAATTTTCTTGCTAGCTCACGTAAATAATACTGGCCATCTGGGTCAGCTAACAAAAAACGCAAAATTTTGACTCTGGCTTTTGAACCAAATAATTGTTCAAGCATATGGGGACAATTTTAGGCAATTCGCACCTAAATAACTTTTATAGTATAATATACTAATTAAAACATAACAGCAAACACTTATCAATGAACCAATATATTGCTCGCCTCAACCAATTTGTCATCGCTGAATCAGATAAGGATGGCACGGTCACTAAAACTCTGGTTGGCACTCCCAACCCAATCCAATTAAACCACCTAGGCCAAATTTTCGGACTAATTGATATCCGAGAAAAAAATCCAAGTATAACCGACTTTGCTGATTTTGTATTGCAAGAATTTGAAAGAATTTACTATCAACAACTGGATCTCATAGAAGATTTGTCAGATTTAGAAGCCGTTTTGGTGAATGAATTTTTCGAACAAGCCCTTCAGGACACGAACACTTCTATTTTGAATTATTTAGAACAATTTTCAGTCACTATTGACTTGAAAAAAATTAATATTATTTTGGGCGTAACGAAAAACCAAGACCTGCATTTTACCCAAGTTGGTGATATCCACGCCTTTTTAATACACCAGAGAAGCAAAAGTAATTACACCATTATCGACATCGTGGAAAAAGCCAGCGGAGGAGGAAAATCAAACCTAAATCCCTTAAAGTTTTTCTCGCAAATCATCTCTGGAAAAATTACCCAAAAAGATACTTTAATTTTACTGACAGCTTCGGTTTTAGATTATTTTTCTTTAGAAAAGTTAAAAAATATTTTTGGCGGTAAGCCGATAGTGGAAGCAACCTTAGAATTAAAACAAATTATCTTAGACACCAAAAGTCCAATGAGTTTTGCCGGAGCAACTTTGCAGGTTGAAAAATTGCCAGCGCCGCTACAAAGCCCCGCGTTCAAGCCAGAAAAAATTATCTCCCAAAGTGACATCCGGGAAGCCGCTTCTCAAGATTCTATTAAACAACTGATTGATACGGAGAAGGCCACTGAGAAACTTTTGAATACCACCGTAAAACTAGAACTTAAAAGGTACTCGCAAGCTCTAAACCAAACTTTTAAAAACTACTTTTCTAAAGTCAGAGAAATCTCGGCACAAAAAACAAAATCAGCTCTGCCTAAATCCCCCGCCTTAAGTAAGGGTATAAAGGCTACGGCCAATAAATTAAAACCGGTATCGAATGTGACTCGAGCCAGTGTTTACGTAACAAAAACTAAAATCGGCCAAGCGGCTCGGCATCCGATATTTAAAAAAATCGGAAGCCTAGTGGCACGGTTGTGGCGATCCCTGCTGCGAAAATTTCAATCATTACCAACCAAACAAAAAGCGGCGGTCGTCCTCTCGATAATTTTAGCGATCGTTTTGTTAGTCAGCTTAATTAGGCTGACCACTCAAAAAGTCAAGGGCCAAAGGCTTGAAGCTTTTCAAACGCAATTTACACAAGCCCAAGAATTATACGAGGAAGCGGAAGCAAGTATTATTTTTAATGATGAGGACCGCGCCCGTCAAAGGCTCAAGGAAGCCGAACAAATTCTAACCGGGTTAGAAGCGCCCAATAAATCTTTAGTCAGCGAGCTTTCGACATTGGAGCAAACCGTGCGGTCACGTTTGACTAAATTAAGGCACATAGTAGAAATCGCTGAGCCAGCAATGATAACAAACTTCCAAAATTTGGATGAGCAAGCTGAAATTGCCCCAGCCATTGGTAAGCAAGGACAAATAATTCTAACTCAAAATAGTCGGACCGGATCATTATACAAAACTAATACTGAAAATTTTGTTGTAGATACAATTAGTTCTGAAGTTAATCTTGGTAAAATTACCCACGCCGCATCGATTAGCCCAAATTCAACTTTATGGATAAGCGATTCTGGAAATTTATTCCAATATAGTGCTGCCAATGATGAAATCTCACAGCGTAACTGGAATAACTCTACCGCTGTAGACGATATAGAAATCTACAACAACACACTATATCACCTATCAAAAACTGAAAACCAAATTTATCGCTCGTCGGTAACCGGTAATGGATATGGAACTCCGCAGGCTTGGATTACCAACCAAGTTAATATTGATGGCGCCGTGTCGTTGGCTATTGACGGGTTTATATATGTCTTAAAAACTGATGGTAAAATTATAAAATTATTGCGCGGTGGTCTGTCAGATTATTCCAACGGAACTATTGATCCCCCGATAGAAAGAGCTGTTCAGATTTGGACGGAAGAAACCTCTGATTATTTGTATTTGCTGGCCGCCCAAACCAGAAGAGTAATTGTTATGGATAAAGAAGGATCATTGATAATCCAGTACCACTCCGACGCATTTGATGATTTAAAAGATTTAGTAGTAGACGAAGCGGCTAAACAAATTTATATTTTAAACGGTTCTAAAATTTTTGGCATTCCGGCAACCCACCTGGAATAACAAAAAACCGCCTGAGGAAGGGCAGCTTTTTGCTTTAATAAATTATTTTGAATCCCCAGCCTGGGAAGATCGTTAAAATTGTTATTTTAACGATACTTGTGCGCCTGCGGCTTCTAGGTCGGCTTTCATCTTTTCAGCATCTTCTTTTTTAACGCCTTCTTTGATAACTTTAGGCGCGCCATCAACAATGTCTTTAGCTTCCTTTAAGCCTAATTCTGTTGCCGCCCGCACG
>PEZZ01000046.1:0-10693 GCA_002773845.1 Candidatus Buchananbacteria bacterium CG10_big_fil_rev_8_21_14_0_10_42_9 | reverse complement strand
CAGAGGCAGTCAATTCAACGTCAAAGCTTGATTTTTCTTCAGCCGCTCCGGCTTCTCCGCCAGGGGCTGGAGCCGCAGCCATTGCTACGGGAGCGGCAGCGGAAACACCAAATTTATCTTCTAAGGTTTTAACCAATTCTGATAAATCCAAAACTGACATTTTTTCAATTTCGGCAACTAAGTCTTTGAACTTAGCCGGCACTTCCACTTCTTTTTTATCATCGCTTTGCGGTTGAGCGGATTCGGTAGAAGCTTCTGTTTTTTCTTCAGTGGCTTCTTTGACTTGTTCTTCGGCCATAGTGTTATTATTATTTAATTTGTTAAATTTATTTATTATCTTTGATTGCGCCCAAAACATTAACTAGGCCTCGAATATTACCTTGCAAAACATTAACTAGCCCGGAAATTGGAGCTTGAATTGTGCCTACCAATTTACCCAGTAATTCTTGTCTGCTTGGAATTTTAGATAAGGCCTTAATTTGGGCTGCGTCTAAATAATTCCTCTCTACAATACCGCCAATGATATTTAAAGCTTCATTGTTTTTAGCGAATTCGGCGCTTACTTTAGCCGGAGCAATTTCATCTTCGTAGCCAAAAATTGTCGCCACCCCTTTATCAAAAGTTTTAGGGTCCACGTCAATGCCGACATCTTTCAAGGCCCGCTTCATCAAAGTTTTTTTAGCGACCATTACTTCGCCACCCTGTTCACGGGCGTTCTGGCGTAAATCTTCCATCTGATTAACTGACAAACCTTCAAAATTTGCAAAGACCAAAGATTTAGCTCGGTTAGCCTTATCTTTAAAATCAGAAACAGTGGATTGCTTTTGTTGTTTAGATTTAGCCATATTTCTATTTATTAAAAAACTGTGGCACCAAAACCACAGACAATAAATCTTTATGATTCCTACACAAGGCGTTAAAGTATACGTTTAATCCCGGTTATATGGGACCTTGTGGTCTGTGGATAAAATCACTTGAGTAGTATAGCATATATCATCCACGCGTCAAGGGGCCTACCCTTGACCGTTAGTTCGCGTCTTATAAAATAAAGGCAGGAGGAGAAAATAGCGTCGAGTTCAGCTCGGCTAAACGGCTCTTTAAAAAGCGGGCAAAAGTGTTTGAAATCAGCTACTGTAAGAAATCTCGGGCGTTCCCGAGAGGCTTATTAAGCTGTATTTAAGCACCCCGCCAAAAATTTGGCATACACCCCAACAAAGGAAGGTTCCCTGTGTCAGGATGGAATCCCCTCTTTACCACTACCAAATGGACAACAATTGGCGAGCACACGGCAATCTCATTTGCCAGTGCCGTCGATACTAGTGCGGCCTTTGAGGTTGCACGGGCGTTTGGCTACCGGCACGTCAGCCCAGAGGAATTGGCAGGCTTTGCCGATACCAACTGGGTAGCGGTACTGCAACGACGGCTACGTATCGCCGCTATCGGTGAACGTTTCAACGAACGAGTCCCGCTGCTAACCCCCTGGGATGGCGAAGTAGTAGCTTGCGAAATGATGCCGCTTAACGGGCATGTTCCGGCAGGCATTCACCTTCTGGTTTCCCCAACTGAAGTTCAATCGGCAACTTGTTTGCCCATTGAACGCCTGTTGCCGCCAAGTATCATTGGTGGCATGTGGGACCCGAGGCGGTTACGGCAGTAATTGCCACTATGCCATTATTATAAAGAGCCGCTCCCGGACGTTTCGCACGCACCGGGAGTTGCTTTAACTTAAAATTAATTTTTTATGATTGTACCTTTAAACGATTGACTTGCGAGAAATTTTTTCAAATTTGAAATTTTATTGCCATTCATGACCACAAGCTTAAGCTTATACTGTTCCCCTTTCTTTGCCGCAACCGGATCAAACGGTACGTGCGCGCCCGGCACCCATTTAAACCCAACAATTTTCCTAAATTCCCGCCAACCTAAACGTTGATATGATTTGGCTGATTTGTATTTAAAGGGATTTTTATCGTAAACGTAATCAACATTAGTTAAATTAATCACTGTATCCGCACCATTTGCTCGGGCAGCTAAAATAGCGTCAAGGTCTGAAGACCAACCTGGTTCGTAGCCGGCACCAATAATAATTTTTTTCTTGGTTTTAATTTTTTTTGCCGGATCGCCCAACACTTTGGAATAAGCCAAGCCGCCAAAAATAGCTCTTATCAATTCCGCATTTAACCTGGTTGCGACAATTCCAACCCAATCTAAATCAGTATTCGCAATCTTACGATCAACCAGTTTAGCGGCGGCTTGATAACGACGAGCGGTATCCCCACCGCCCACTATTAAAATCACTCGATTACCTTTTTTAACAAAATTCAAGAACAACTTTTTATATTCTTTAATCAGCTTAGTGTTAATTTCGCTTGGAGCCACAAGCGACCCTCCAATTGAAAAAACGAACGTTTTAGCCATATTACAAATATTTTAATTTATTTTGCCTATGTTCATCAAAAGTCACGCTATAAATTACCCGACCCTCAGGAGTTGTTAAAAAATAATAATATTCATTTCGTTCAGGGTGTGCCGCGGCGCTGATTGCCGAAAGGCTAGGGTTAGAAATCGGCCCCGGGGGCAAACCAGCATATTTATAAGTATTATACAGACTATCAATTTGAGTATCCTCTAATGTCACGGCAGGTAAATCTTTTTTAGTTACATAATTAACGGTTGAATCGGCTTGTAATCCAATATTAGCGTTTAAGCGTTTGTAAAAAATGCTTGCGACTTTAGCCATGTCGGCTGGAGCGGAAACTTCTTTTTCAATAATTGAAGCTAAAATTATTGTATCATAGATACTCATGTTATTCACTTCAATTTGAGCTCTAAGATCAGGGGTCAATTTCAACCCAAAGTTATCCAGCATTTTTTTAACTATATCTTCAGGTGTTGCATCGTTAAAAATGCGATAAGTATCCGGAAATAAAAATCCTTCCAGGCTGGCATTGTTCGGCGCGTCTTGTAAAAAATCATAGTTCGATTTAAATCTTTTGATGCTGGATACTACGCTCGTCCATTCATCTTTACTGGGGACCACTCCCTCGGCAAACAAATAATCTCCCATCTGGTCTATGGTCCAACCTTCTATGAAAGTAACCGCTATCTCTTCGCGAGGTTTATATTCAGCGGTTTTGGTAAGCTGGGCAACTATATCGGAAATAGTGGCGCCAGCCGGAATTTCATATACTCCAACTTGAAATACATCACTAACACCCGACAACCAGGCGTGAATTTGAAAAAACAAGCGGTTATCAATAATGCCTAGTTCTTTTAACTCCCGGCTGATGGTTTGGTCGCTGTCACCAGATTTAACTTGGTATTCAACTGAAGCGATGTCGTTTGGCTGGTTAATTGCCAGTCGATACCAAATTATTACCAAAAACAATATCGAGAAAATCGCGAGACTTATCTTTTTGCCCCGGCTGTATTTTCTTTTTTTATATAAATAAGTTCGCATATTTAAACGTCTTTCCAGTCTCTTTTAACCGCTTCATAACGTTCATGCGTGCCGGTATCAAACCATTGCCCTTTATCCTTAAAACCGTAAAGCATCCCGCCCCGAGCCAAGTGGGGAAAAACATCAAGTTCAAATTGTGAAAAATCTTTAATTTCAATATGATTAAAAATTTTAGGCGAAAATACATAGTAACCGGAATTAATAAAATTACTTGGGGCTTCGTCTGGTTTTGGCTTTTCTACAAAATCAACCAACCTATCACCATCAAAAGCAAACACGCCGAATTGGCTAACATCATCAACCGTAGTCAGGCCAATGGTTGCAACCGCATGATTACGCTTATGAAACTCAATCATTTTTGTTAAATCTAAACTAAAAAGATTATCTCCATTAACGCAAACAAAATCCTCTTTAATCTCCCGGCCGGCTTTTTTAAGTAACATCAACGGAGCGGCTGTGCCCATAGGTTCTTCTTCAATTAAGTAATCAATACTAACGCCTGATATTTTCTTGTCTTCAAAATACTCTTTCACTTTATCAGCCATATAACCTAAACTTAATGTTACCTCGGTAACACCGTGTTTTTTTAAAATATTAATAACTTGTTCAGTTAGCGTAATGCCATGAACATCGATTAATGGCTTGGGCGTAGTTAAAGTCAACGGGCGCAGGCGCGTGCCCTTGCCGCCAGCTAAAATTATTGCTTTCATGAATAGTCAGAAATTAACGGAACGAATACAAAGCCTGGAAATATTTGCTCTCTGTAGTTGTGCTTAGATTCTCTAATTATCAGCCTAATATCTTGAGCCGCGGTTGGAATTACTAACCGGCCACCAACTTTTAATTGTTGCTTTATGGCTTGATAATCCCCGGCGGCTGCGGCAGCCACGACTATCCTATCAAACGGCGCTTGATTGGGCAACCCATGGCTTCCGTCTTGGCAATAAAATGAAATGTTTTTAAAATTGTATAATTTGGCGTTTTGCTCTCCGAACCTCTTAATTTCAGGAATTCTTTCAATCGCATAAACGGAACCTTTATCTCCGACAATATGAGCAAGCAACACTGTTTGCCAAGCTGAGCCTGAGCCAATATCTAAAATTTTTTGGCCGGCTTGTGGTTGTAAAAGTTCAAGCATAAAAGCCACAGTGTAGGGTTGAGAATTAGTTACGCCGTGGCCGATTGGTATCGGTCTATTCTGATTGGCTAAATGTTTACTTTCTGGCGGTAAAAAATCTTGACGCGAAACGGCCTTAAAGGCAGAAATGATGGCTGGCGTTTTGATTGTGCCTTCATCGATAAGATTATTAATCAACTTCATAAAAGTAAAATTAAAATAAACAGCCCAAGCGCGATTCTATACCAGCCAAAAATCTTAAGCGATTTTTTTTGCAATAATTTTAAAAAATATTTAATTACTAAATAACCGACAATAGCAGAGCTTAAAACGCCTAAAATTACTAAAACTAAATCATTGTTGTTATAAGCGTTTAAATCCGTAAGTTTTTTTAAAAAAGCAGCAAGTAAAATTGGGATACCTAATAAAAACGAAAATTTAGCGGCTTCAAAACGCTTTAAGCCGACCGCCAAAGCGGCAATAATGGTAATGCCAGACCGCGAAACTCCCGGTATTAAAGCTAAGCTTTGAGCCACCCCGATAAACAAAGCAGCCGCAATCCCAAGATTAGTTATGTCAAATTTTTTTTGACTGAATTGATCCGCTAATATTAATAAGACGCCAAAGGCTATAAGCATGGTGGCAACAGATAAATTATTTCTAAAAATTAATTCAATTGAGTTTTCGGCATATAACGCAAAAATAACTGCCGGTAAAGTTGCCAAAATAATTAGCCAAGGAATTTTTTGTTCCGGCTTTTGCCAATCAAAACGTGATAGACTTTTTAACCATCCTTGTATATAATTAATGACATCCTCTTTAAAATACCATACCAACGCTGCTAGCGTACCAAAATGCAAGGCCACATCAAAAGCTAAATTATTTTCAACTAAACTAAACAGATTGTGAAATAAAACTAGGTGGCCGGAACTGGAAATCGGTAAAAATTCTGTTACCCCCTGAATGGCGCCGGCAGCAATGGATAATAAATAATCTGTTAACATGAACTATAGTTTGTTTGTTATACCAATTATTGTAACATTACTAACTCAAATCTTAAAGCTAGCCGTAGACGGCATTAAGGGTAGTTTGACAATTAAGAATATCTTTACCGACTACGGCGGGATGCCGTCTTCACATTCAGCTTTTGTAACTTCTTTAGTCACTCTAATTGCATTGCGTGAAGGACTGTCTTCGCCTATCTTTGCGGTTAGCTTAGTGTTCGCTTTAGTTATTATTAGAGATGCTTTCGGTTTTCGCTATACAATGCAAAAACAATCTAGCTTGATAAGTGATTTGTTAAAAAAATCAAACATTGATAATCGCGATCATCCATTGTTGCGGCAACGGCTTGGGCATAAACCAGTTGAGGTTGTGGTCGGTATATTAGTTGGAATTATCCTAACTTTGCTTTTGGATTATTTTTTGTAATTACCTAGACTATTTTTGGCAAACATTGCAATAATGAGTTCCGCGCTGGGCAAGTTTTATTTTTTTTATTGTGCCAAAACAATTTTTTCTTAGACAAGTTTTATTGGCCCGGCCGTAAACTTTAAGGTATTCCCGCATATTGCCCTGACTGCCGTCAGAATGGCGATAATGATCCATTGTCGTGCCGCCATGTTTAATGCCTAACCGAAGAGCCTTTTTGATGCTTAAAAATAAGTCTTGGCGTTCTTTTGATGTTAGACTGCCGGAGCGACGGGTTGGTTTTATTTTAGCGTAAAAACAAGCCTCATCAACGTAGATATTTCCCAGACCAGAAATTAGAGATTGGTCTAAAAGTAGTTGCTTTATCTTTCTATTTTTATAACGCTTGATAATGGAATTTAAATAGCTTTGAGTAAGCCCAGGCTCCAAAGGTTCCGGGCCATAAGTTTTTAAAACTGAATTTAGCTCTTTATCATTGGCAATGCGCAGCCAGCCAAATTGGCGCTGATCATTAAAAAATAACTTAGCGCCATCAGTAAAGGTTAAGATGACATGGGAATACTTATTTGGTAATACGCCCAAATCACCAATAGGGTGTCCGCCAGATATTTTTTTACCCCGCTTACTTAAAAACACCAACTGCCCAGTCATTTTTAAATGAATTAGTAAAAAAGCCGGCCCAGAAATATCAACAATAATCATTTTCGCCCGCCTGGTAACTGATACTATTTTTTTACCAGCAATTTGATGTTTGAATTTTGCCAAAGGCAATTTCACCATTTTTGGTTTTTTAACCTCAATGGCTTTAATTTTTTTACCCTTTAATTTAAGGTGTAGTTCTTTAACTAAAGTTTCGACTTCAGGAAGTTCCGGCATAATTATTCATACTCTACTGTTCCCGGGGGTTTTTGAGTAATGTCATAAACCACCCTGTTTACACCTCTAACTTCATTGACGATTCGGTTGGAGACATCCGATAAAAGATTGCCATTCATGCGGTACCAATCTGCCGTCATAAAATCTGTAGTACTAACAGCGCGCAGGGAAATAACATATTCATATGAGCGGCTATCCCCCATCACCCCCACCGCTTTGACAGGAAATAAAGCCGCAAACGCTTGAGCAATTTTGTGATACTCTTTTTGCTTCTTTAATTCATCAATAAAAATAGCGTCAGCTTCTTGTAAAATTTTTACTTTAGCTTTATCAACTGGCCCCAAGATTCGGACTGCTAAACCCGGGCCCGGAAATGGGTGGCGATAGATAAATTCTTTCGGCAACCCTAGCTGCAAGCCTAAAGCGCGAACTTCATCTTTGTACAAATCTTTAATTGGCTCCAAAATTTTAAGCTGCATCCTTTTTGGCAAAGTTAAATTATGATGACTTTTAATTTTAGCAGCCTGTTTGGAAGTAGAGCCTGATTCAATACGATCTGGATAAATGGTACCTTGGGCTAGAAAACTTATATGAGCAGAACGTTTAAGTCTCTTGGCTTCTTTTTCAAATACTTCAATAAAAGTATGCCCGATGATTTTTCTTTTTTGTTCTGGGTCAGATACATTTTTTAAACGCTGTAAAAATAAATTTGACGCATCTACGACTTTAAAATTTTTGACCTTTAAATGTTTAAACATTCGCTTAATTTCACTTACCTCATCTTTACGCATTAAACCATGGTCAACATGCACACAATAAAGCTGGCTACCCAACGCCTGATGCAGTAATGCTGCCACAACAGTGGAATCGACACCGCCGGAAACTGCCAACAACACATTATTCTGACCAACCGTTTTTTTTACGCTCTTGCCTAAAGTTTCAGGTAAATATTTGGTCTCCCAAGATTTTTTGGCGTGGCAAATACCAAACACAAAATTCTCTAAGATTTTTTTGCCAGATGGAGTATGTATTACTTCTGGGTGAAATTGTAAACCGTACTGCTTTTTACTCTGGCTTTCCATTACTGCCACCGGACAAGAAGTTGTTTTGGCTGTCACTTTAAAAGTTTTAGGAACTGCTGTGACGACATCATAATTTGAAAACCAAACTTGCTCTTTGCCTTTAAGTGACTTAAGTAAACCTGACTTATTGTTAACAGTCATTTGAATCTTACCAAATCTACCAAGTGCAGACGGGTCAACATGAGCGCCGTTATAACGGGCAATTAATTGGTGTCCGTAACAAATACCGAGCATGGGTATTCCCAGCTTAAAAATAGCTTTGTTTGGTTGGGGCGCATTTTTAGCGTACACTGAAGCCGGGCCGCCGGATAATATAATGCCTTCTGGTTTTAATGATTTTAGCTTTTGCGCACTGATATTGTGCGGAACAATTTCACTATACACTCCCATTTCTCTCACGCGCCTGGCAATAAGATGAATGTATTGTCCGCCAAAATTTAAAATCACAATCATATTGCCACTAGTTTAGCAAAAAAATGCTTTACTGTCATACCCTGCTAGCGTTGACATTTTTAATTTTTTCATTTATAAAGCTAGGTAATTCCGGTCGTTGGGGATCGGATATTATGCCCGAACGGGCACTACGGTGCCCACTGGGGCATGTTAAGAGACCATATGAAGACTCAGGCCACATGCAGGCCCCGCATTATACACCTAAGCGATCTGCCATCGCTGGATGAGTTCATCGACGCACTCAAGGACCAGGGCAGGCAGGTGACGGTGAGATGCTGTTGGGGGGATGACGCCAACCGGTGCATCGGAAACGCGACTCTACGTGTTCTCGGTGTGGACCGCCAGGAACCCATCGATGGTTGTGAGCGCGCCGCTGTCACGTTCCAAAACTACAACGGCGGCACAAAGCTGTGGGACACTGGTCCCGAAGTCTTCGGGAGGTTTACAGCTCAGTGCAACTTCGGCACCAATACGGCGCGCGCCGGATTGTAAGACACAGCCTCCCTAGGCCCGGGCTTCCCTTGTGGACGCCCGGGCCGATTCATTTTACTTTGAAATTTTTTTAAACCTATGCACCTGTTTGCCTTGGTATTCAACTTTTTCTAAAAACATTTTTAGCGGTCGAACCCAAATTTGATTATTGCCGTATAAACTTTTGTAAACGACCAAATCTTCAAGCGTTTCTCTATGCTTGTCCAACGCTATCACTTCATAATCTTTGCCTTTATAGTGCCTGTGTTTGCCAAAACTTAACTTATTCACTCCCCGACACTTAAAACTAAAAAAATATTATCACTGTCATAAACGTTTTGACCAACTCCGTTAGGGCCAAATGAACCTACAACTGCCGCCCACTTTTGCCCGGCGCCAGGGTCAATATCGTAGTCAGTATCAAAAAAGTAATTATTCCCCCAAGGGTCTAACGGCACACTATTCATGTATGGCCCATCCCAGCCTGAAAAATTTCCGTCAGTGCCTGCAATTCCTGCCAAATCAACATTTAAATCCCAAATTTCATTACCGCTCCCCCCAGACTCTACATCCTCAATAGTTTTGTGGCCCGGCCATTCACCCGAGTCATTTTCTAATAAAGCAATAGCAGTCACAATTTGCCTTACTTCGGCTTGAGCTCTGGTAACCATAGCCTTACGTCTAGCGATATTGGTAGCCACAATTGCGATGGTGGCAAGTAAACCGATAATTGCAATGACAACCAATAACTCAACTAAAGAAAATCCTCCTTTTTGTTTTAACGATTGATGCATTTATGTAGTATACCAAAAAACCAGCCCTTTGGCTGGTTTTTTATGCTTACTCCTCTACTGCAGCTTCTGGCTCGTCTTGGACTTGATCCACTTGCTCTAAAATAACCGGCTCATCTAATGGGACTGGCACGGGCCTCGGTTCAACTAACTGTTCCTCTAAGATTGAAGTGACTAAAGGAACGACAACGTTTTGCTTTATGAATTGAGCTTCCTTTGGAATTTCGGCAACCGGGAAAATTAAAGCAGGGACTAAAAGAGTTTCGGTTTTTGATTTCTCTTGGTTGTATTTGTAGTATTGAACAAATCCACGTTCTGGGTTATCTAATTTAACCTCTTCTTTTTTGCCTTCCAAAGTGTAATATCCATACATACCTCCGCGCTTGGCAAATTCTTTGATTTTATCCACGTCGGTTGAAGTATCATAAAGTGATCGTTCATAATTTTGGACTGTTAGCCCATAAGCGCCAGTCACTTTGTCCAACAAAATATCAACGCTTATTTGAATACCGGTTGGGAAACCGCTTGGGTCAAAAACTCTTTGCCCATCAATAATTAGCGGATAAACTACGCTCACCGCTTGAGGAAAGTAAAAATCACTTGGGTTTTGGGCGCGGGCATATTCAATTCTCCAGCTATCCCCTACCACCGGTTCTCCGTAGGATGATAAATTCAGGCCATACTCTTCTGCAAATTGATTGGCTATTTTAATAATCTCAGAATTGCTTTGGATATCATTTTCACGTATTCGGTATTGGTTAAAGCAACGTTCGTCACGGCAGCGATTTTGTGGCCTATCCCAACGTTCATAATTTTCATTTATGCTAATGCTCCCCTCTTTTAAATCGACATTGATAATATAACCAAAATCTCTATCTTCAATAATAGTAAATTGCTGCAAGGCCGAATTGCGAGCGGCATCCAAATTGACTAACCCCAAGTTAACCGTTTGTAACATTTGAGCGAGCTGGCGCGTACCTGCTACACCTTCCGTTTTTTTGTACACCAAAGA
>PEZZ01000045.1 GCA_002773845.1 Candidatus Buchananbacteria bacterium CG10_big_fil_rev_8_21_14_0_10_42_9 | reverse complement strand
TTTGCCAGAAAGCATCAACAAGTATTAACAATTAATAATTACATATCCATTAGAGTGTAGACAAAGTTTACAAAAAAATGGGTACCCACCACCCAGCATCTCCTCGACTCTGCCTCCGCCATAGACGGCAGCCGTATCAAAACGACGGATACCAGAACTAACGGCAAAAAGCAGGAGCGATTCGATATACGCCTTAGACAGATTCTTGAACTGTCCTCCGAGTTGCCACGTACCGAAGTAGAGGCGATCAGACCATTTCATGACTCACCTCCTTTTTAGGTTGTAAATGAACGATTTTTAGAAACCCACCATGGATTTCTTCTGGCGTATTCATACAACAACTTTGCCTTCTGTGCAAGGTCAGAACCTAGACCCGCCCGCATTCATTCCCCAGACCCCTTTCTGCGGGCGGGAAGATTCTGTCTCGGTTTTGCCAAATCCAAATCCCCAGAAAAATAGTTTGGCAAAACCGAGTCCGCATTGAAGCTCCACCACCTGCCCGATTCATTGAGGGCAGAGTCCCGCAAAAAATGTTCTCATCCTTTTAGAAGAAAAAATTGGTCGTGCGCAAATCAGAAAAGCGGAGAACATTTTTTTGCGGGACACGCGAGCGGGGCGAGCGGTGGTGGGGCGATTCATTCGTTCAGCGATTTTGGAAATAGGTGCGAGCTTGGTACAATAGAGACACACAAAAAATCGTGAAGCTATAAGCTTCGCTTTTTTAATAGACAAAAAAAGCATAAATCAGTATGATTAAGGCATGTCTGACAAAAATTCAAAGGAAAAAATTACTGATCCAGAAGAGCAGCCGGCGGAAAAAAAGTTGGAGGCAACGCTTAGGCCAAAAAATTTAAAAGAGTACGTTGGCCAATCCAAAATTAAACAAAATTTGGATATTTTTATGCAAGCCGCCAAAAAACGCGGTGAGCCGATTGAACATGTTTTATTTTACGGCGCGCCCGGACTTGGTAAAACCACCCTGTCGCATATCATTGCGCGCGAGATGGATAAAAATATTCGTGTCACTTCCGGCCCAGCGCTTCAGCACAGCGGAGATTTAGCGGCGATTTTGACTAATTTAGAAGATGGCGACATTTTATTTATTGATGAAATTCACCGGCTTAACCGACAAATTGAAGAAGTGCTTTATCCGGCAATGGAAGAATACGCTTTGGATTTAATTGTCGGCAAAGGCCCATCAGCTAAAACTTTACGCATTGAGCTTCCGCATTTTACTTTGATTGGTGCAACTACTAAGGTGAGCTCTTTATCATCACCGCTGCGCGACCGGTTTGGCGCGACATTTCATCTAAATTTTTATGAGCCGGAAGAAATTCAGCAAATCATTGATCGTTCGGCCAAAATTTTAAATATTGCGTTAGAAACCGAAGCCGCCGAAGAACTAGCCAAGCGCGCCAGGCGCACACCGCGCATTGCCAACCGCTTACTCAAGCGGGTGCGCGACTTTTGCCAAGTCCACAACATTAACACGATGAATTTTCAAGCGACCATTGACGCATTGGAACTGCTCGCCGTAGACGAACACGGCTTAGATGATATTGATAGAAAAATCTTGGAAATTATTATTGATAAGTTCAAAGGCGGGCCAGTCGGGCTTAATACTATGGCTGCCGCAAGCGGCGAAGAGATGTCAACGATTGAAGACGTGTACGAACCGTTTTTAATTCAAAGCGGCTTTTTGCACCGCACTGCCAAAGGCCGGATGGCAACCGAGCGGGCATATGAATTGCTCGGCGTAAAAAATCCTAATAAACAAAATCCTCTAATATAATGGGTATTCCGCTCGTTATTTTTTATGTGGCTTACTTAATTGCGGTTGCAATTTTTATAATTTATTCGGTATTTAACATTTATCATTTGGTGCGATTTGGATATTTAAACTTAGCTAATATTACTATTATCTTTTTTTATTTGTTTATCGCCGCGGGCATTCTAATTATTTCTTGGGAGTATATCAGCCAAATTGATTGGGCTATGCAAATTCCAATTGGCCCTGCTTTTACGCCTGAAGCTAACGGCCCAACAAATTTTTTCAAATAATATGCTGTTGCGCTTTTTTATTCCCCATCAACTGCCCGGTGAAAAAATTATTCTGCTGCTGCGGCGGCATTGGTTTATTATTTTAACAAAGTTGATTTTGTTTGCCCTATTGGCGTTACTGCCATTACTGTTTTTTACTTTCGCGCGCGATTTTTACATTAAGTTATTTTCTTTAGAATTGGTTTATCCGGTTTTTGTGTTATTTGCCAGTGTTTATTATTTATACATTTGGCTTTTTATGTTACACGCCTTTGTTGATTACTATTTAGATGTTTGGATTGTAACTAATAAGAGAATTTTAAATATCGAACAAAAAGGTTTATTCGCGCGCGTAACTTCAGAACAAAAATTACACCGCGTTCAAGATGTAACGTCTGAGCTAAGGGGTTTATTTGCCACAATCTTAGATTATGGCAGTGTTTATATTCAAACCGCGGGCGAAATGCAGCGCTTTCATTTTCAGCAAGTGCCGCATCCGTACCAAGCGGCTAAAAAAGTTTCCATGCTAGCCGATCAAGTCCGCCGGTTTAATGAGTTAATTAAGAAGTGACCTTGCCATCCTGAACCGTGTGCTCAGCTTGACTGGGTATTGCCTGTCCGTCCGTAGCTGCTAAGCGCAGGCGGGATTCAGGATCTCGAGATTCCGGAACAGGCCCAAAATGACAAATAACCGTAACAAAAAACGACCTAGACAATTAGGCCGTTTTTGTTTTTGTTTTTGTAGATTTCCTCCTTGAGAATCTAATCCGCATATCGCGGGAAAGTTCGGATAAACCGAATTGATGCGCTCATTCTTACATCGTCGGAAATTTTCAAAGTTCAGGGCCGGCTCATTTCATACGCCTAAATTAATAATTAGATACTTACTGCGACAGATATCCTTGGGAAACTTGCTCCAACAAATAATTAGTACCTTGGTGCGGAGCAACCTTAATTTCATCGGCAGCTTGGGCATTAGAAAAAACAATGTAATTTTCCGCCCAAGTACCAATCGCGCGCAAAGCAAAGGCGACGCTTGCGACAATCAAAAAAGCACTAATGATTGAAAGCCACACCCGGGGAACGGATGGGTTTTTCATCAGCGCTTGCACATCATGCCGGTCGTCGTGCAACCCTAAAATTTCATGACCAACTTCAATTTTTGACATACGATTTTTATTTTTGTTTTTGCAAATTTTGCGAAACTAGTAATTTTTCCAGCTTCTATATATCATAATAGCATAGATTTTTGATTTTGTCAATAAATTTAGCGAAAAAAATTATTCTTTGTGCTATCATGAGAATCACTTATGAACTCGGTTAATACTAAAATCGCACGCAACTCTTTTATCCAAATTATCGGCAAGGCGGTAAGTATTGCCATTAGTCTTGCGACCATTGGGATAATCACCCGCTATTTAGGCCAAACTGGCTTTGGCCAATACGCGATCATTTTAGCGTTCCTGCAAATCTTTGGCATTCTCGCCGATTTTGGTTTACAAATGACAACCGTTCAATTAATTTCTGATCCAAATTATTCTGAAGAAAAAATACTAGGCAATATTTTAGGCCTGCGCTTAGTTAGCGCCATAATCTTTTTAGGCCTTGCTCCGGCAGTAGCTTTATTTTTCCCTTATGCGGCCGAGGTTAAAATTGGCATAACATTAGCCAGCTTGGCTTTTGTGGCGACAGCTTTAATCACAATTTTAACCGGTGTGTTTCAAAAACATCTTTCAATGACAAAGGTCGTTATGGCTGAAATTATTAGCCGATTAATTTTCCTGATTGGGTTAGTTTATGTGGTCAGCCAAGATTTTTCTTTATTAGGGGTAATCGGCGCTTTGATTTTAAGCGCCCTAACACAATTTTTATTACTTTTTCGTTCAGCGAGTAAAATTATTCCTATCAAATGGCAATTTGACACCCAAATTTGGCGAACTATTATCAAAAAAACTTGGCCAATTGCCGTTACCATTGCTTTAAACTTAATCTACTTCAAAGCCGACACCATAATTCTTTCACTTTTTCGCGACACTGCCGAAGTTGGCTTGTACGCCGCGCCGTATAAGGTGCTAGAGGTGTTGATTAATATAGCGTATTTATATTTGGGACTAATTTTGCCTTTAATGGTGTTGCACTGGAGCCAAAAAAACTTAGATGAGATAAAAAAAATATTGCAAACTGGTTTTGATGTGCTGACTATGTTTAGTTTGCCGTTAATTGGAGGAGTGTTGGTTTTGGGAGGGCGGATTATGACATTAGTGGCTGGAGAAAATTTTACTGGTTCAGGCAATATTTTAAAAGTTTTAATTGTCGCCACTGTCGCGATTTTTTACGCCGGGCTATTTGGCTATATGGTCGTGGCAGCTGACAAACAGCGACAGATGATTAAATATTATATTATTAACGCTATTGGATCATTAGTGCTGTATTTTATTTTTATTCCGCTATACGGATATTGGGCCGCGGCCATAATTACAATTTTGAGCGAAGCGTTTATTTTGGTAACCGCATATCTAATAAGCTATAAGGCAACAAAATTTTTACCTAATTTAAAAAATAGCTATAAACCTTTACTAGCAGCTCTAATAATGTCTGGGGTAATTTATTACTTAAATTCACTAAACATTTTCATTTTAGTTTTATTAGGCGCCATAATTTACTTTGGGGTCCTACTTTTAACTAAAGGAATAAAAAAAGAGTCCTTACAAGAACTTCTAAAAAGGACTTGAGGCTCGTGGCGGCACGGGCCTCATGTCCAGCATGCAATCCTCACAGCAGCGACGCCCAAGCCAAAGCTCGGGCAATCCTTTCGGCGACTGGGCGACGCAGTGAGCGACGATGCTCCCTCAATTCTTTTCGCGTCAGCAGCCGAAGCTCCGCTAGCGGGACTTGAGACCAGAGATGGTCGATCTGCTGGTCAAGCGCAGCTGTTCTGGTTGTCACCACAATGGCCGTTACTACTTGGCCGGTGGGTATATGCATGCACAGACGGCCCTTTTGTATCTTGGCCATAGGGTAACCTCCCATATTTAGTCTACTCCTATTTATATTAAATTCAAACAAGTTAACCACAATGGCGAGGGCTCTCATCCGAAGACAAGAGCCCGCTTCGAGTATGTCCTTGTTGCCAGCGATGTGGCCGGGGCATGAGGAGCAGGGGGAGGGGACGCACTTCGCGTATGACATTCGGATCCTTATACAGGACCTCGAATAAAGCCCTCAACACCCAAAATTCCCTTGTGCCTTGGCGCACCCGTACCGTATGAGCGTTTTGGTAGGTTACCTTCACCCTGACGGATGAGTTGCTGAATCGAGGAGCATACTCTTGCCCGACCTCTATTAGCATGGCCAGAATCCTCCTCGGTTTTTAGCCTTCTCCTGTTTTTACAAGTCAGCAAATTACTTATACACTATACTCATGTTTAACTTTGATTTTCATTGGCAAATTCAAAACATACTCTTGCCCTATTGGACCGCTATCAATATTGGTTTGCTTTTAATTTTGGCTGTTTTGATTTACTTAGGTTTTAAAAGACCGAATTGGGCTAACGCTTTAGTTGTGGCTCTACTGCCAACATATTTATTCCGTGGACACATTGGCAATATTCCATTTACTTATTTGGAATTGGCACTATTAATCATCATCTTGATATGGCTTATAAGAAATTTCATCTGGAAAGAACTTTTTAAACCAAACCCTTATCGCTATGGCCTGATTGCCATTTTAACCGCTGGGGTAGTTGGAACTTTTATTGCGCCGGAAACTTTAAAGGCGCTGGGGCTTTTCAAGGCATATTTAATTGAGCCGATCTTGTTTTTTTTAGTTTTAAGCACCACAAGCAAAACTAATGAAGACAAAAAATTGTTACTTGGCGGGTTGGGGGTGTCAACAATTCTAATATCGACTTTGGCAATTTGGCAAAAATTTTCTGGCTTTGGTATAGCCGAGCCAATTTGGCAAAATCCGGAAACTAGACGAGTAACTTCAATTTTTACTTCGCCTAACGCCGTGGGGTTATACTTAGCGCCGATTGTTATTTTATACCTTGGATGGCTTTGGCAAAACTACAAAAATATTCAAGCGACTATTTTAAAACTTTTTATTATTGTGCCAGGTGTAATTGCTATTATTTTTACCGTATCACAAGGCACATGGCTTGGGTTGGCGGCGGCAATAGTATTTTTAGCTTATTTTGGCTGGAATAAAAAAATTACAATTGCCGGAGTAACAGTTATAATTATTGTTGCGTTATTAATGCCAGCATCCCGCCATCAACTTTTGCCGCTCCTTACATTTTCTGATCCTGCCGGCCAAAATAGAATTATGCTGTGGCAAGGGACTATTGACTTTTTAGCTGACAGCCCGAAAAATTTTTTGCTCGGCGGTGGCATATATAGTTTTTATCATGTTTTAGATTCTTTTCGAGATCCGCTGAAACTTGAACCATTAATCTATCCGCATAATATAATTTTAAACTTTTGGATTGACTTGGGAATTTTAGGCCTGGTAGCATTTACCTATATTTTTGTTAAATTTTTTCAGCTTAGTTTTAAAAGTGAACTTTTGGCCAAGCAAAAGTATATTGGCCTTGCGGTAATAGCGGCTATGGTAACAATATTGATACACGGATTAATTGACGTGCCCTATTTTAAAAACGATTTAGCTGTATTGTTTTGGGTAATAGTGTCGTTAACCATAAATTCAAGAGAAAAAATTCCGAGCGTCCCTTAAGTAACCCCTCTCCTAGCAGGGGACGTCTGACGTCCCAGGAGAGGGATAGGGCGAGGTAGAAAATAATTAATTCAACCCTCACCTTAATCCTCTCCCACTCATGGGAGAGGTGGTCTTCATGGACAAAAGCCTAAAAATATGCTATGATGAGTAACTGAAACGCCTTTATGAAACGCTTGCCGCAAAACAAAAACCAATTTAAAAAAATTGTTAGTAGCCTAACTCTAATTTCATTGCTACTAATTCCATTCGCGCCAACTCACGCGCGATTTTTTTATCCGAATAATATTATTACCGACAACGATTTGCATGATTACAATTCTTTAAGCCAAACGGCGATTCAAACTTTTTTGGAACGAGAAAATTCCGTTTTGGCCGGTTTCACAGACATTGTTAACGGGGTTACCAAAAAAGCATCGGAAATTATTTGGGAGGTGGCGCGAATCCACCAAATTAACCCTAAATTTTTACTCGCCACACTAGAAAAAGAACAAGGATTAATTGCTAAATCTGAAGCGACTCAAAAACAATTAGATTGGGCTACCGGATACGGCTGTTACGGCGGACAGTGCAATAGCAAATATAAAGGCTTTTTTCATCAAGTTGAGTCGTCGGCAATTACTCAAAATATTTATACTGAGCGCGCTGGGCAATTTGGCTTTCGCGTTGGTGTAACAACGCAGTCGTTTGACGGCGTAGCCGTCACGCCAGAAAACCAAGCCACGGCTAACTTATACATTTACACTCCGTACGTTGGCGGCACAAGCGGCATTGGCGGCAACCATTTTTTTTGGCGCATTTGGAACCAATATTTTACCGACCAAAAATATCCGGACGGGCTGGTACTGCAACATGCGGGGAATTATTACTTAGTTGAAAAAAGTAAATTGCGAAAATTTGTTTCTCGTGAAATTTTTCTTAAAGACTATTCAGAAAGCGACGCTTATGATGTCAGCGCTAAAACTATCGCCGCGTATCCAGCCGGTGCGCCAATTGAATTTGCTAAAAATACCCTTGTCAAATCAGCTGAAACAAATCAGAACTTCTTGCTCGCTGACTACAGCACTAAGCGTGCAATTTTAGATGATGCTGCCTTGGCCTTGCTAATTGATTTTCACTTAGCAGTTGCCGGCAATGAAATTCCGCTAATTGCGAATGCTAAAATTGGCGCCTACCAAGACGGCACTCCAATTACCGTTGACTCAAAGTATCCGCAGGGACAATTAGTTAAAGACGAAACCGGACAAATTTGGTGGCTGCAAGATAAAATTAAACATCCAGTTGACCCTTTGGTTTGGCAAGTGAATTATAAAAGCCAAACGCCAGATGGCATAAGTGCGGCGGCAATTGCCGATTATTTAGAAAGTACGCCAATTAGATTTAAATCTGGAATATTTGTAAAAACTAGTGACGACAGATACTACATAATTTCAGAAGGTGATCGCATGAGAATTGCAACTACCGACACCTTAGCCAGAGTCTTTGGAGCCGACAAACTGCAATCCGCTATTGCCATCAGCGATGATCTGTTGTCTATTCACGGGGCTGGATATATGATTGATTTCATCGACGAAACAATTGCTCAGGCTACTCCAATTAGTACGCCACCTGAACCAACCGGCCAATTCCCGGGCTATCACGGAGAAATTATCGATATAGAAACGGAGAATTTAATTTTATTACAAGGTGACGAAGCGGTGGTTAAAGTTACGGCAGAAAACACCGGCAACATAACATGGCCCAAAGGAGAAGTGTGGATGCAGCTAGCCAATCAAGGCGGTCAATCCAGTTTATTTATCAACGCTCAAAACACATTCAATTTTAATGAAAGTGAGGTGCCCCCGGGAGAGACGGCCACCTTTAATGTTCCAGTAACCGCGCCGCAAGATTTAGGCCATCTGGGTCAAAGCTTTAGATTGCAATCAGCCGAAGGCACGCACGCTCAAATAAACAAAATTTTTATCGTTAAACCGCTTAACGGTAGCGGGCTAGTAGTTAAGCACAATTTACCGCAAAAGATTGATAACACCGCCCGGCCAACCACGATTACGTTTGAAATTGTTAATAAAACCACTGGCACAACCTGGCTCTCAAGTAAAACCGCCCTGGAAATTTACAATGCCGACGGCAGTGAAAGCCCTTTTTATGACCCGAACGATTGGATTCGTTCAGAAGTTGCCGCAGTGCCTCTAAATCAAAGCAGGGTAGCGCCGGGGGAAACTGGCATTTTCAAATTTACATTGGATGCGCGCAATGTTTTGGCCGGAGAATACCTAATGAAAATTAGACTTCGTTTGTTAGACCAAAACGGGCTAGTTATTCCGCTCAATAACGTACCAGCCTGGTTTGTGCCAATTACCGTTGAATAAAACATCTTGACAATCGCGCTAAAGACGTGTATATTGCTTGGTTAAAGTTGCGCGAGGGGCGCGACATTGAAACCGGTGGGAACTGATGTCGAATAAGACGAGGAGACACGCATCAAGGCAGCGGCTAGGTAGTTTCACCAGAACGGCGGAACCCCTGTCTGTGCCTCGCAAGAAAGAGAAGTGGTGGGTACCCATTTTTTTGTAAACTTTGTCTACACTCTAATGGATATGTAATTATTAATTG
>PEZZ01000044.1 GCA_002773845.1 Candidatus Buchananbacteria bacterium CG10_big_fil_rev_8_21_14_0_10_42_9 | reverse complement strand
ATACCCGCCGACAGCAGTATAGCAATACCGAATATGGAAATGTTTTTAGATAGATGCCGCATCAAGTTGATAATACCATGAATTTTTACGAACTGTCAAAGACTCTCTCACGCTCCACAAGGGCTCAAAATCGCAAGAAAAGCTCAATTGGGGCATCAGACTACTCTTTGCTAAAAACTACACTGACAACCTTTCTGAAGAAGTCAAAAAGGGTCAGGCGCAGAAAGCTCGGGACGGCTGGTTTCCGACTAAGCCACCCATTGGTTACAAGACTACAGGAGAGAAGGGGCGCAAAATCCACATAATCGACGAAAAGGTTGCACCGTACGTCAAAAAAATGTTTACGCTCTATGCCACTGGCAATTACTCTATTAAAGCACTCACGGAGAAAATGTATGAAGTTGGACTAAGAAGCAGGGCTGGTAGCAAGGTGGTAAAAAGTCGTATTCACCAGCTTCTGTCCGACCCGTTCTATTACGGAGATTTTCTCTGGAAGGGTCAGTTGTATGCTGGCAAGCACGAGCCGATTATTACAAAAGAGCTTTTTGACGAAGTGCAATTCAAACTCAACGGTGGGCGTCCAAATCCGTACTACAGTAAGCACCTAACTGAGTTCAGAGGAAAAATCCACTGTGGTAGTTGCAAAAAGACTGTTACGTGGGAACGACAAAAAGGACACTGGTATGGCGCTTGTAAACAATGCAAGGCACAGTTAGCAAAAGAGAAGAAGTATATAAGGCAAGAAAGTATTGAGGAAGAGCTTATGACCCGAATGACGGCTGTAGCTCCTCAGAACGACCGAGTGGTTGAGATACTTCGCAGAGCACTCAAAGAAAGCCACGCTGAGGAAACCGCTTATCACGACGCTCAGGTGCAGAGCATCAATAATAAGCTTGAGCGTATCCAGCAGCGGCTCAGAAATATGTACGACGATAAGCTGGACGGCAGGATCTCAGCGAGTTTCTACGATGAAAAAGCACGTCAATTCACTCAGGAGAAGGAAGACCTGCTTAGAGGATTAGATCGCCTCAATGCGAACAACACAGCGTACTACAGGGCAGGATTTGCCGTACACGAGCTGGCACTCAAGGCAAGCGAGATTTACCTCTCAGAAAAAGCTAACGTCGAGGAACGTCGACTGCTTCTAGCGTACTCATTCTCCAAGGTGTCAGTCCTCAAAGGAAAGGTCAAAGTTGAATATACTGACGCTTTTGAGTTTTTGGCGAAGTGGATGCCAAGAGTTAATAAAAGTCTCGAACAAACGCAAAACACCGCCGAAAGCTATGTTTCTAGCGGTGTATTGCGAGCTGATGCTCATATCTCTCCGTTGGAACTTTCGGAACCTCGAGAACATTCTCGAACCTCAAAAAAGTCCCCAGTGAAGCCACGACATAAGGGTGATACCCCTATTTCACGACCTTTGCTCTGGGGGCGGGACTCGAACCCGCAACCAATGGATTAACAGTCCACTGCTCTACCATTGAGCTACCCCAGAATATTAATAATCCCTAAGCTTGCGAATCAATTCATGCTTACCGATTTTTTCCAAAGCTTTAGCCTCAATTTGTCTGATACGCTCACGCGTAACATCAAACTCCTTACCAACCTCTTCTAAGGTATGCGATACCCCATCAGACAGACCAAACCGCATACTTAAAATTTTCTGCTCCCTAGGAGTTAAGTCGGAGATAACATCTTTAACATAATCTTTCAATAATTGCAAGGCGGCAACTCTATCCGGTGTCACGGTTTTGACATCTTCGATAAAATCTTCCAAAGTGCTGTCTTCGTCATCGTCGCCAACAGACGTTTCAATTGAGATTGTATCTTGGGCAATGTTAATAATATGATTAATTTTTTCGACCGGCTCTCCCATTTCTGCCGCAATTTCCTCCGGCAACGGTTCACGCCCTAAATCCTGAATCAAACGACGTTCAATCTGTTTAAACTTATTGATGGTTTCCACCATGTGGACCGGTATTCTGATAGTGCGCGATTGATCGGCCAGGGCGCGGGTAATCGCTTGACGAATCCACCAGGTAGCGTAAGTTGAAAATTTATAACCTTTGCGATAATCAAATTTTTCCACCGCGCGGAATAAACCGATGTTGCCTTCCTGAATCAAATCCAAAAGCGACAAACTTTTTCCAGTAAATCTTTTGGCAATCGCCACCACTAAACGCAAGTTAGTTTCAATTAATTTCTTTTTGGCTTCTTTATCGCCACGCTCAATACGCTTAGCTAACTGAATCTCTTCTTCCGAGGTAAGGAGCGGCACTTTACCAATTTCTCGGAGATACATTTGAATTGAATCTGAAGCAATGTCTGATATGTCAAAACGCTTCTTGTCAACCGCCGAACTAATGACCTGGTCAAGTAAATTTTGTTGTTGTTTCTGGTCTTGTAATAAATCGTTTTGAACCTCAATAATTTGCACTCCTTTTTGTTCAATCGCAGTCACAAAATTTTCGTAGTCGTTTAAGTACTCTTCAATTTCAGGAAAGGAATATAAAATCTCACGCTCGGTGATGAAACCGCGCATGCACCCCTTGTTTAAAAGTTTTTGGGATTCAGCTTCCGGAAAGGCAACCTTTTCTTTGCGCGTCCGGGTTAGGGTTTTGCGAACGCGCTTGGTGGTTTTCTTTTTGGCTTTGGGCTTGGTTGCCTTTTTAACGGTGGTTTTCTTTTTGGCTTTGGGCTTGGTTGCCTTTTTAACGGTGGTTTTCTTTTTGGCTTTGGGCATAGTTTTATTGACTATCAAGTTGCTGCATTTGCTTGGTCAAAATGTTAAATTCGCGGGATAATGATTCTAGTGCCTCATTGTCTCCCCGACTTTCAGCGGCCGAAATTCTTCTTTGAATATCAATTAACAATTGAGTATAATGCTGTTTTTGCAAACGATAAATTAGCTGATTTAATTCATTTAAAACCAAACGGCTATCTGCGTCAGACGCTAAATCGCCAGCCAATAAAATTAGCACATTGACGGTAGATTCGAACTTTTTTAATCGTTCTAATAATGTTTGAGTATCAATTTTGCTGGCCTCAGTATAATAGAGAATCAATTCTTTGTAAAGATCTTGATTCACTTCCCCCCGAATCAATTCTGGGGGCACATGATCAATTATATAACCTAATTGATCCGGAAAAGAGATAGCCACTCCAATGATTCTATCTGAAATTTGCTCAGCAATAGTTTTTTCTGGGCTGCTTTTGTTTGAGGCGGGCTTTGGTTGGCTGCCTTCGGACGAATGGCCTTTAGCATATTTTTTTAACGCCTCTCTTAATTCTGCTTCGGGATAATTTAAGGCATGGGCAACTTTTTGTACCCAATGTGTTCGCTCCAAGCCAGGCGGAATTAAATTTAACACGGGCACTAGTTCAATTTCGGCTTGTTTCTTACTTTGAATGTCGTTTGGGTCTAAGCTGCCAACTACCTTATTATAAAAATACTCAATAAAAGAACCGGCTTGGGCAACTGCCTTTTTCCACCCATCAATATCTTTTTGGATGCATTCATCAGGATCTTTGCCGGTCGGTAAAACAATAATATTCACATTAAAGCCAAACCCCAATGCTAAAGCCACCCCCCGGTTAGCAGCGGCTTGTCCGGCGCTATCAGCATCAAAAGCGAAAGTGATATTTTTAGTTAAACGGTCCAACTTCATCAGTTGATAATCTTTTAAATTAAAAGCCGTTCCGGAACTGGCGACTACATTTTTAGTGCCAGCTTGATGCGCGGCAATCACATCCATCTGTCCTTCAACAATAACTACATTATCGGCCTGCTTAATAAAATCTTTGGCTCGATGAAAATTATACAAAGTCAAACTTTTATCATAAATTTGAGTTTGAGGAGTATTAATATATTTTGCTTCCTTAATATCGCCTTCTAAAGTACGGCCAGAAAAACCGATGGTGCTGCCATGAGTATCTTCAATGGGAAACATAATTCTTCCCCTGAAGCGGTCATAAAAACCGCTGCCCTTATCTTTTTTTACACTTAAGCCAGATAAAAATATTTCTTTATCATTAAAACCTTTCTTTTTTAAAAATTGACTAGTCGTATCCCAATCGTTTGGCGCATAGCCTAATGCAAAAGTTTCTATCGTACTGGGAGCAACGCCACGGCCCTCTAAATACTGCCGAGCCTTTTTTGCTGATTTAGATTCTAACAAAATTTTGTGCCAAAACTTTTTTGCTAAAGTATTTATATCAATTAAGCGGTTTTTAACTGACTCGATTTTAGGATCATAAGTTTTTAACTGAACGCCAGCTTTTTGGGCTAAAATTCTTAAAGCTTCTGGGAAATCCAGATGTTCAATTTTTTGCAAAAACGTAAAAATGTCACCACCCTCCGAACAGCCAAAACAATGCCAAAATTGCTTATCCTTAGAAACCATAAATGATGGCGTTTTTTCAGTATGAAACGGGCACAGCCCCTTCCAGTTCGTGCCGGCTTGCTTAAGTTGGATATATTCTGAAATTAGATCAACGACGTCAACTCGATTTTTAATCTCATCAATTTCCGACATATTAAACTAATAAAAAATGGGCTAAGCTTAAAAAAATTAAATAGCCAAAAGCGTCAGCCAGAGTAGTAATAAATACGGTCGAAGAAATAGCTGGGTCAAATTTAAGCTGGCGTAAGGTGATGGGAATAATTGAGCCTAAAAATCCAGCGATCAGCAGTAAAACAGACATGGTTAAAAACAGGACTAAAGATAACATTATGTTTTGGGTAAAAATATAACTGATTGCGGCCAAAATAATCCCGTGCAGTATGCCTATCATTAAACCAACTCTGATTTCTTTTAGCAGCACCTTGCCGCCAATTTTCAAATCCATCTCCCCTAAACTCATTGCCCGCACAACCACCGCAAAAGATTGAGTTGAAACATTACGGCCTGTGCCGCCAATAATTGGCAAATAAGCGGCCAAGATTACAAAACCCGCCAAAGTGCCGTGAAATAAAGTCACTAGCGACGCCGCCATTGAAGTCATAATTAAATGAATCAAAAGCCAACCGTAACGGCGGCGCAAGGCTAGCAGGGGCGAATCAAGTAAATTTTCTTCTTTCGATAAACCTGATAAATGTAAAATATCTTCGGTCGCTTCTTCTTGCGCAACTTTCAAAAAATCTTGTTGGCGAATAACGCCGACAACTTTATTTTGTTCATCGGTCACGACAATACCAGTAAAATTATGTTCCAGGGCCTTGTTTAAAACTACTTCTTGGTCCTCGTCATAACTAACATAAATTGCTGGACGAGATAGTCGGGCTATTTCTGTTTTACCAGGCTCCCCGATTAACTTTCGCGTGGGTGCGTAGCCTGCAATATTACCTTGAGCATCTTCTATTAAAACTCTTGGGAACCCGCCGTGCTCTTTTTGATACTCATGAACCTTTTTTCGAACCGCCTCAACTGTTTCGCTTGGCTTAACTTGAATAAAATACATATCCATTATACCGCCGGCAGTGTCCGGATCAAATTTTAATAACTGTGATACCCGGGTTCGCTTGCGGGGTGACAACGCAGCTAAGATTCCTTCTGTTCTATCGCTTGGTAAAAGCTGAATCAAATCGGTGGCGTTGTCATCTTCCATAAATCGAATAATGCGCGCTAAAGCCTCGTTGCTTAGGGCCGACAAAATTTCATCTTGGCTATTTTCACTTAATTTCAAAATTAAGTTGGCTTGCCGTTCCGGCGGGAGTAACGAAAATATTTTTTTGCGGCCATCAATAATTCCATCGATAATATCAACCAACAAAGAAACATCGCACTGAACTAAGTTTGCCTCTAATGTGTCATAATCTTTTTGGTTCAATAACTCATCAACTTCGTTTAAAGTGATGTCAAAATCTTGTTGTGGTATTGTGACTTCATTCATATGATCTTTTGTATTGGCGGAGGGGGTGGGATTCGCCCAGTCATGCGACTGGGCTGTCCGGTTGGCTAACCGGACGAACCTATCCGGTCCGGCGGAAGGGATGGGATTTTCACCCCGTACTAGGCGGAGAGAACGGGATTCGAACCCGTGAATCCTTTAAAGGGATTACACGCTTTCCAAGCGTGCGCCTTAAACCACTCGGCCATCTCTCCGCTCAGTACGGGGCGCGCCCATGATACGGGGTTACCGTATACTTGCACTCCAAGCAAGCGCTTTCGACCACTCAGCCACCCATCCCTAACTTTTAATTTTTGCTTTAACTTCTTCCATTGTAGCCTCAAACAGATGTTGTGCATTTGGTAATTTTTTTTCAATTTCTGATATTGAACTAACCCTATACAAATCCTCAACCTTCTTTAATGCCTCCTTGGGGAGATCATCTGAAATTTTAACTAAATAGTAATTTGAAATCAATGGAGTATATTTAATTCGTAATAGCTCGACTAACGGCTTTAATGCCCATTCATGATAATATATCAGCGCCTCAAGGAACTTACCTCTTTTAATATATTTTTTTACTCTTGCTGTTTGCCCGAACCTATTTTCTAAGTAGTGAAGTCTCTGCTGGTTTTGCATTTTTAAATTTTCATTTTCAATTGTCAAAAAGCGGATCACATTATTTTTATCAAAAATTACTTGCGGCACCTCATATTTGTGTCCTTTTATAAATTTGAACTTGCGACTATGGCTTTGAATACATAAGTCAATCAATAGGTACTTGGACGTGCCTTTTAAATGATAATATTTTTGCCGTATCTTTTTATCTGGGTGTTCGACTTCAAAACTAATATCAAGCGACGCAATATTTTTTAAGGCAATTTCAACTTTATTAAAAATTTCTTCCTCTTTACCGTCAGCAACATCTAGCCATGGATCAAGATCAGAGTACTCATCGTTTTTACCAATAGCATCCGAACCTTCTAACCAAAAAGCAAAAACATTTGGATTATTTTCGAATTCTTTTTTTAACTGGTTTACTATTCTCTTTCTTATGTCCATCTAATTCCTTATACTTTTGATTCGCTGGCGGAGAGGGTGGCCCGACTTCGCTAAAGCTACGACGGGCAAGGATTCTCAGCCAGAGGCTGGTGCGCCGTTGGCGCAGAACTATCACAACATTGCTGCCTCAACATTTTTCCCGCCTTCGCCTATAGGCTTTGGTCGGGCATGCAAAGACCCGCACCAATGCGGAGAGGGTGGGATTCGAACCCACGGAACCTTGCGGTTCAACGGTTTTCAAGACCGTCACATTAGACCACTCTGTCACCTCTCCAAAAATAACTTTTATACTGAATGCTCTGAATCCGCTTGAAATCACAGCGGAGAGGGAGGGATTTTCACCCCTCACCAAAGCGGAGGGAGTGGGATTCGAACCCACGGAACCCTTTAAAAAGGTTCAACGGTTTAGCAAACCGCTCCGTTCAGCCACTCCGGCATCCCTCCGCTTTGGTGAGGGGCAGGCCCTCGGTTCGGCTATAAAACCGTACAACGGTTTAGCAAACCGTCCCGTTCAGCCGCTCCGGCACCTCTCCGTGCTAATGGAACGCTAAATTTAGCACATTTTTTGTGCTAATTTCTCCATTAAAATAATATAAAAAGTCATTTTAGTCAAACTAAAAGAGTAATAACTAAATCCCCGGCTGATTTTAGCCGGGGATCAAAATTAATAGTAATTAACTATAACTGAGATTGAATAATCTGCTGGAAAGTACTGTAAGGCACAGCGCCCCTCACTAACTGTCCGTTAACAAATGTGCCTGGCGTACCGGTCACTCCAGCGGCTTGGCCTTCACTGAGATGTTGCTGTACTTTCGCTGCCATTTTGTCGCTATCAAGACAAGAATCAAATTGATTTTGATTAAGCCCAATCTGTCCAGCAAGTTGCTTATAAGTTGTCACGCTCAAGTTGCCAGCCTGCCCAGCGGCAAATAAAGCATCGTGCATTTCCCAAAACTTTCCTTGTTCTCCCGCACACTCTGATGCTTCGGCGGCTTTTTGGGCTTCAGGATGAATTGACCTTAACGGGAAGTGTCGGTAAACTAAATTTACATCGTTTGGATATGCTTGTAAAATTTGATTGATTGTTGGCAAGTGCCTTTGACAGAAAGGACATTGAAAATCTGAATATTCTATCATAGTAACCTTGGCGTCAGGATTGCCTCTAATATAATCTGTACTATCAACTGGTCTAAGCTGTGCGGTCGGGGCCGACGGAGCGCTGGGCGCAGTCGGCTGACTTGGAGCCGTGGGTGCTGCTCCCGATTTAGCTACAGTACCACTTTCTTTTGATCCGATGCTTATAGCGGCATTGCCGTTAAATATCAAGACCAATAAAACCAGCAGGGATAAGGTGCTACTCGCCGCAATCCCCCAACCAGCTCCTAAAATAAAAGATTGAGAGGAACTAAACTCTGACCATGGTCCATTATGAGAAAATAACTTTTTGAAAAAACCCATAGAGCATTGATTAATTTTTTAATTTTGGTTCAATCATTATATCACACACCGGCTGATTGACAAGAGTAATTAACATTACTAACGAATGTGCGCTATTTTAGTGACGCCTTTTTAGTATGCCAGTTAGTCGCTTGCTCATAATTATATGCCGCCCTTAAAATGGTTGATTCGTCAAATGGCTTGCCCGTAATCTGTAAGCCAACCGGTAAATCGGTCTTAGTAAAACCGCAAGGTACAGACACCGCCGGCAATCCAGCTACGCTTGGCGGAACGGTTAAAACATCAGCCAAGTACATCGCCAAAGGGTCACTTTTTTCGCCAATGCCAAACGTCGCTGTCGGAGTTGTTGGTCCAATTAAACAATCAACTTGATCAAAAGCTTTTTTAAATTCATTAATTATTAAAGTTCTAACCTGTGCCGCTTTTTTATAATATGCTTCGTGATAGCCAGACGATAAAGTGAAGGTGCCCATCATGATACTACGCTTCACTTCAGGTCCAAACTTTTGCCCGCGTGTCTTTTGATATTGTTCGGCTAATGTATCTCCAAACACCGGACTACCGTAACGAACGCCATCATAGCGGGCTAAGTTAGAACTAACTTCCGCTTTAGCCAGCAAATAGTAAACCGCTAGCGCATATTTAGTTAAAGGCAAGCTTACCTCAATGACTTCCGCTCCTAAAGATTTAAAAACTTCCACCGATTGTTCAACTTTCTTTTTCACTTCATCATCAATCCCAGCGCCAAGATACTCTTTAACCAAACCGACTTTCATCCCTTTAATTTCAGTTTTGATGTCAGCTAAGTAATTTGACACTGGCACAGTTTGAGTAGTGGAGTCTTTTTTATCATGCCCGGCAATAAAACCTAGAACCAAAGCCGCATCCTCAACTGTTTTGGTTAAAGGACCAATTGTATCCAAAGATGAACCGTAGGCAATTAAGCCGTATCGGGACACCCGGCCATAAGATGGCTTTAATCCAACCATACCGCAAAAGGCAGAAGGTTGACGAATTGAACCGCCAGTATCTGATCCTAATGCGTACAGGCACATGTCAGATGCCACTGCTGCCGCTGACCCGCCGGAACTGCCGCCCGAAACTTTAGTATTGTCCCAAGGATTTTTTGTCGTAAAAAATGAAGAATTTTCCGTTGATGCGCCCATGCCAAACTCATCTAAATTTGACTTACCAATGAGTACGCCTCCAGCATCAGTGATTATTCGAGCCACTGTGGCATTGTATGGCGGAAGGTAGCCTTTCAAAATTTGAGAACCAGCCGTGGTTTCCATACCAGCGGTGCAGATATTATCCTTGATGACTAACGGTATGCCTTCCAGAGGGCTAAGAGCTTCACCGCTCGAAATTTTTTGATCGACGCCCTTGGCTTGTTGCATGGCTTTCTCATCATCAACTAAAACTAAGGCGTTGATATTGGCATCATGCCTTTGAATTTGATCAAGGCAAGCCATTAACAACTGCTCAGCGCTAAATGCTTTTTTAGCTAAGCCAGTTTGGGCTTGAATCATTGTCAGCTGGTTAAATTGCATATTATTCAAACACCCCCTTAGTTTTGATGTAATCATTTTTTACATTTGGGGCGTTGTCTAAAATCTGAACGCGGGTTTCTTTATTGGTAGCATGAACCTCGTCTGGCCGAGTAATATTAGCTAGGCCTGAAACATGCGCGGTTGGTGCGACCTTAGCCGTATCCACGGATTGCAACATGTCAAAATAGTCTAAAATCGCCGAAAGGTCTTCGGCGTATTGTTGAATTTCCGTATCAGTCAATTCAAGTTGGGCTAATTTAGCTAAATGACGAACTTGCGTCTCATCTAATTTCATGCACCCTAGTATACCAAATATTTAAAAATTGGCAATAAATTAATCATTAATGGTTGCCAATACCCTGGCTGGCGACGCTTCTGCCTCTAAATTAAGAGGCAGGGCAGAAACTGAAAATTTTTTGAAGCTAAGAAGTTTTTCTAAATTGGTTAAATTCTCAACAATAAGAATTTCTTGGCCGAGCAATAACTTGTGGATTGGGTACGGGTCTTTGTCGGGGCTTGCAAAATCAATTCCAAGCATGCTTACCTTTGCGTCTATAAGTTTCTTGGCAAATGACTCAGACAATTCAGGATAAATTTCAAAATATTCTTTTTCAGTAAATTTTTGAGAGAATCCCGTGAACACAAGCACAATGGCACCCGGCTTTAAAGGTGGGGTGATAAATGATTCATCGATTACCGATTGGCCGCGGGCATCAATTATATATCCAGGTCCGACTAATTTTTCTACCGGAAAATCTGAAATAAGCTTTCCGCCTTCGATCATATGGAGTGGAGCATCAATATGGGTGCCAACATGCATCCCGGTGGTTAACCGGAAATCATTGTAACCTTGCTTCTCTAGCCATGCTATTTGTCTGACCTCAGGCTTAGGATCACCGGGATACACAGGCATTTCATTATTAAACACGTGCGTTAAATCTATGACTTTCATTTTTACTTGGTAAGTTTTATAAATTCTTTTTCATCAATAATTTTAACGCCAAGCCTTTTAGCTTTATCATACTTGGAGCCAGGATTTTCGCCGGCTACAACTAAATCAGTTTTAGCGGAAACCGAGCCGGCGGCAGTACCACCGGCTGCACGAACCATTTGTTTAGCTTCGTCGCGAGTAATTGAATCCAAGCTACCGGTTAAAACCACTGTCTTGCCGGTCAGCGCTGTCTCATGTACTTTTCGGCTGACGGCTTCAACGGTTACGCCAGCGTGTTTTAATTTTTTTAGTAATGCAATATTACGCGTATCACGAAACCAACTACTAATACTTTGCGCCACAATTGGGCCAATGTCTTCTTGCGCTTCTAGCTCTTCACCACTAGCCGCTTGTAATTTTTCCAAATTGGTAAAATGTGTCGCTAAATCGTTCGCTGTTTCTTCACCGACATGGCGAATGCCCAAAGCGACTAAAAATCGCGCGAGGCTTATTTTTTTTCTAGCGGCAATCGCGCTGACTAGATTTTTGGCTGATTTTTCGGCAAAGCGTTCAAGTGGCGCTAGGTCATCTTCTTGCAAGGTAAAAATATCCGCTGGATCTTTTACCAAACCTTCTTCAATTAACTGCTCAACAATTTTTGGCCCTAAACCATCAATGTCAAAAGCCGACTTAGATACAAAATGAATAACTTTTTCGCGCTCAATGGAAAAACATTGGCGATTTGAACATTGCCAAGCCACTTCGCCTGGTTTTTTTACTACTGGACTGCCGCAAATTGGACATTTTTTAGGCGGGCTAATTTTTTTCTCTTTTCCGGTCCTAAGTTTCGGCAACACTTGAACCACCTTAGGAATAATGTCTCCCGCCTTCTCAATTATGACTGTATCGCCAACGCGCAGCCCAAGACGTTCAATTTCATCAAAATTATGCAAACTAGCGTGCTTTACCCGCGTACCGGCAATGACGACAGGTTTCAATTCTGCTATCGGTGTGATGGTGCCGGTGCGGCCTAAACTAAAAATAACATTTTGCACAACAGTAGTGACTTGTTCAGCCGGAAATTTTAAAGCAATCATACCGCGCTTAGCCTTACCGGCAACCCCCATCTTTTCTTTGAGATCGTTTTGGTCAACTTGCACAACTATACCGTCAATCATGAAGGGTAGCTTTTTGCGCTCATTTTCAATTTTTTTAAAGAATGTAAAAACTTCATCTAAATTT
>PEZZ01000043.1 GCA_002773845.1 Candidatus Buchananbacteria bacterium CG10_big_fil_rev_8_21_14_0_10_42_9 | reverse complement strand
GCTTCTTGGCGAAAAAACAATCCGTCCCGCCGAAGGCGGGAATCCGAATTCGTTTGGAAAATCAAGCGGAAATGCGTGGGCGTGCCTACGGCACGCCCACGCCTTGGTTGGTTCGCAACCTTTGAGTTCAATACTGGTGCCGGGAGAGGGACTCGAACCCTCACAGCCTTGCGGCTAACGGATTTTAAGTCCGTCGCGTCTACCGATTCCGCCATCCCGGCAAGTGCGCCGTAATGGAAGGCGGCGCTTTAGCTTCCTGGAGCGGCAGACCGGACTTGAACCGGCGACCTTCTCCTTGGCAAGGAGACGTTCTACCAGCTGAACTACTGCCGCAGGTAGGGAGCAGTGTAGCAGAAATAATAAAAAAATCAAGCTTTACGCTTGAACGCAATAATTAAAACAGCTTGTTAAAATCAATGATCGTGGTAGTTGGATCGTCAGCAATTAACGGTTTTTGAAATTCAATTATAACCCAAGTCCAAGCAAGGACGGAAGATAAAACTAAAATGGCAAGCTTTATCCAATCGCTTTTGCTCATTACCTTATTAATGTAGCGAAATGATGACATATCAATTATAATAACAAAAAAGGCGTTAAAATAAAAGCCATTTGATTTGTTGAAAAATTTCAGTATACTACGTCCATGCGAGTAAGCAATAACAAAAATTTTCAGGCCAAAGATTTTGGGCCGAAACGAAAAAACCGTAGCCGTTACGAATTATTAGACAAGTCAGGCGCAGTTCGAACAATTCTAATTGATCGAACTGCGATTTTGATTACGGTTGATTCACGCGATAAAGTTCAAGTTTTAAAAAATTATTCTATCTTAATCAAGGGCGGCGTAATTAAAAAAGTCGCTCGTGGCAAGCTTTCACGCAACGGCGTTGACTTAGTCTATGACGCCAACCAACGTGGCGGCATTGTAGTTACTCCCGGCTTTATCAATTGCCATGCTCACCCGCCAATGTATTTATTGCGTTCGTCTATGACATTAGATAAAGAAGATTTGGAATCGTCGCTTGTTAAAATGGCAAAACTTGAACAGGCCATGACCACAGAGGATTTTTACCTCGGCGCGCTCGGCGATTTTTCCGAAGAGCAAAAAAATGGCATAACAACTACATTTTCGCATTACGGCGTATTTGACCCGATTGAAAAGGCGGCAAAAATTACGCATCAGCGGGTGATTAACGCTTTTTCGCCGGTCTCCAATTCACATCCCAAAAATACAATAGCGATGTTGAAAAAAATTCTAGCCAAAAAATCGCACGTTACTACTCCCGCCATTGCCCTGCACTATCCCCATAAGGCCACAATGAAGCAGTTAAAGGAATTAGCGGCCATTCAAAAAAAACATAAGCTTTTAGTCACCATGCACGCGGTGGAAAGCAAAAATTTAGCCCAGGCGTGTATTGATGTGCACGGCCTGCCTACGGCGATGGTTTTAGACAAGGTCGGTTTGTTAAATTCGCGCACTATTTTATCCCATGCCATTCACTTTACGGATATAGAAGTAAAACTTTTGGCCAAGCGCAAAGTCGGCATCGCGCATTTGCCAACCTCAAACCGTTTACACAACAGCGGCAATTTTGATTATGTTCGTTTTTATAAGGCCGGTATGGCTAACCGCATTGCGCTTGGCACCGATAGCGTGATTTCCAAAAATTCGTTGGATCTTTTAACTGAAGCATTACAAACACGCATTACGCACATGGATAAAATGATAATTTATTATGAAGATTTATTTAAGATGATGACGACTAACGCGGCGCGTATTCTCGGTTTAAGCAAAGTCGGCCGTATAGCACCAGGTTTTGTAGCGGATTTATGTTTTTGGAAGTTAAAAGACCGGGGCTTTTTGCCCTACAATGAACAAAAACCGATTAGTTTAGTCGGTAACATGATAACGCACGGCGGACGCAACATTCGCGATCTTATGATTAACGGAGAATTTATCATCACCAACCGAGTGCATAATTTAATTGATGAATCTGAATTGCTGGTAAAGTTACAAACCGCGCATACTGCGCTGCGGAAAAGGTATCAGGGTAAAAATAAGTAACACGGTTGTCATCCTGAACTTGATTCAGGATCTCTATTAGATAGAGATTCCGGCTCGGAGGCCGGAATGACAATACTTTAGAGAAACTTATCCTCTTTGGGGACGGAGTAGTTGGGATTATCTTCAAAGCTCGCGAGGCTATGCGGATGCGATTCGTAATAGCCGGCCTTGGTAATAAAAACAAATTGGGCTTTGCGCTGAAGTTCCGGAATAGTTTTCGCTCCGCAATACCCCATGCCTTGCTTTAACCCGCCAATAAGTTGGTAAATTACATTTTGCACTGGGCCTTTAAACGGTACTGTAGCTGACACGCCTTCAGCGATTAATTCAATGTGCCTTAAATTTTTTTGTAAGTATCTATCTTTTGAACCTTTCTTCATTGCCTGCAATGATCCCATGCCGCGATATTCTTTAAAGCGCTTGCCTTTTTTGGAAATAATTTTACCGGGCGTTTCAGCTGTTCCGCCAAATAGTCCGCCAATCATAACCGTATTGGCCCCAGCCGCTAACGCCTTGACCACATCGCCGGAAAATTTAATGCCGCCATCGCCGATCACCGGAACTTTGGTTTTAGCAATCGTTTTGGCAACATTCATAATCGCTGAAAATTGCGGTACGCCAATGCCAGCAATTACGCGCGTCGTACAAATTGATCCGGGCCCAACGCCAACTTTAACCGCGTCAGCGCCAGCTTTAACCAAATCTTTCCCGCCCTGTCCGGTCGCCACATTGCCGCCAATCACCTCAACTTTTTTAAAACGTTTGTCCTGCTTTAACTTTTTTACCATTTTTAAAACCCCAACGTAATGGCCGTGAGCCGCATCAACTGTAATAATATCAACATTAGCTTTGGCTAAACGCGCCGCCCGATCAAGTTCCGTTTCGCTTACCCCAATGGCAGCGCCAACCAATAAATTTTTATTTTTAACTTTGGAAACTTCAGCCGCTTGTTTTTGCGGTGTTAAATTTTTGTGAATCACGCCAAGCCCGCCAGCTGCGGCTAACGCAATTGCCATTTTACTCTCCGTAACGGTATCCATCGGTGAGCTAATCAACGGAGTATCTAACGTAATTTTTTTGGTCAACTTAGTCCTGGTTGACACATACCGAGGTGAACGCACCGCTTTTTGGGGGACTAAGAGAATATCGTCAAATGTGTAAGCTGGTTTTATCGGCATGGATATGAAAGTTTAAAATTAGGTTCTATTATAATTGAATTGGTTAAAATCTTCAAGAATCAAAAAAGCTCGCGTAGCGAGCCCTCTTATTGTGTCCGGTTGCGGCGCAAGCGAAACGGCATGCGGCCGCGGCGGCGATTGTCAGTTCGGCGTGGTTGCACCGGCGGTCTTGGCCGCGGCGCGTTAGCAAAATCTTCGTCAGTCAAAAACAAATTAAGCGCGTCTAAAAATTCCTGGCCTTGCAATTTTAAATGAGAACTATCGCACAGACCCTTAGCGTTGTTAGTTTTTTTGCACCAACATGGGTGGTCATAGCGGCCTTCATACTGATTCCCGCGCTGTACGATTTCGTCTTTGATAATATTTTGTTGTTTTTCGTCCATAAGATTTCACTAAATATACTGGAATTACCCACATTTTGCAAGTTTTCTTAGATCTTGACCCCGATAGAGACATAATTAAATTCAGATACCCACAGGATTTTCACATGAATTTCTAGCGGGGTTGACAGGTTTTTATAAATATCTTATTATAATAGGCAGCTAATTAGTAACCTTTAAAACCGCAAAGAAATCCCTCCACAATTACTTAAGGTAAAAGGGAAAACAGTAGTGTCTGAGTAGATAGCTCGCATCGTGAGCATCCGTGATTTGGACCTTACTGTTTTTTCTTTTGAGCCTGAAACTAGCTGAACTAAGGCGAATTAACCAGACATATCGCCAACAAAAGAAAACGCTGTTTGACAATTGAAAAGTGATAAACTTCATGTTTTATACCTCGGTATAAGACAAACCCATGTCAATTCACTTTTAGATGAACTTTATCTAAGAGTAAAAAGTTGGATAGCACTTTTCAAAAGCTATCTTAATTGAGAGTTTGATCCTGGCTCAGGATGAACGCTGGCGGCGTGTCTAAGGCATGCAAGTCGAACGCCCCACACCTTTTAGCTTTTGTGATATGATGAGCATATGTATTACATCTATGTTCTCAAAAGTAAAAAGAACGGACGTCTCTACATTGGATTTTCTGATAATCTAAAACGGAGACTCAGTGAGCACAATCGTGGTCAATCAAAGTTTACCAAGCAATTTCGTCCCTGGAAATTAATTTATTACGAAGCGTATGCTTCTAAAAAGATGCGATGGAACGAGAAAAGCAATTAAAGAAACTTGCTAAAGCTTGGGGTCAACTTAAACGACGTATCGATAATTCACTTCAGGAAAGTTAAAAGGTGTGGGGAGTGGCAAACGGGTGAGTAACACATTAGTAACCTACCTCCAAGTTCGGAATAACCCGAAGAAATTCGGACTAATACCGGATGTGCTCGGATATCATATGGTGTCCGCGTAAAGGTTTACCGCTTGGAGAGGGGCTTATGGCCCATCAGCTTGTTGGTGTAGTAACGGTGCACCAAGGCGATGACGGGTAGCAGGCGTGAGAGCGTGACCTGCCTCACTGGGACTGAGACACTGCCCAGACTCCTACGGGAGGCTGCAGTCAAGAATATTCCACAATGGGCGAAAGCCTGATGGAGCGACGCCGCGTGACCGAAGAAGCCCTTCGGGGTGTAAAGGTCTTTTATTTGGGACGAACCTATGACGGTACCAAATGAATAAGGGGCTGCTAAACTCGTGCCAGCAGCAGCGGTAATACGAGTGCCCCAAGCGTTATCCGGATTTATTGGGCGTAAAGCGTGGGTAGCCGGTTTTGTATGTCTGACGTCAAATCTTGAGACTCAATTTCAAGACTGCGTCGGAAACTGCGAAACTAGAGGACGGAAGAGGCAACTGGAATTGTCGGTGTAGTGGTAAAATACGTTAATATCGACAAGAACACCAAATGCGAAGGCATGTTGCTGGAACGCTCCTGACGGTCAGCCACGAAAGCGTGGGTAGCGAATGGGATTAGATACCCCAGTAGTCCACGCCGTAAACGATGGATACTAGGCATTGGCAGTTTCGACCCTGCCAGTGTCGTTTAACCAAGCTAACGCGTTAAGTATCCCGCCTGGGGAGTACGGCCGCAAGGCTAAAACTCAAAGGAATTGACGGGGATCCGCACAAGCGGTGGAGCATGTGGTTTAATTCGATAATAAGCGAGGAACCTTACCAGGGCTTGACATCTAGCTGCACATCCCGTGAAAGCGGGATTCCTTCGAGGGTGCTAGACAGGTGCTGCATGGTTGTCGTCAGCTCGTGTCGTGAGATGTACCGTTAAGTCGGGTAACGAGCGCAACCCTCGTCCTATGTTGCATATTCATAGGAGACTGCCTCTTCGGAGGAGGAAGGAGAGGATGACGTCAAATCAGCATGGCCCTTACGCCCTGGGCGACACACGTGCTACAATGGCCGGTACAATGGGACGCCAAGTCGCAAGACGGAGCCAATCCCACCAAAACCGGTCCCAGTTCGGATTGAGGGCTGCAACTCGCCCTCATGAAGCCGGAATCGCTAGTAAACGCCTATCAGCCATGGGGCGTTGAATACGTTCTCGGATCTTGTACACACCGCCCGTCACATCAAGGGAGTTGGTAATACCCTAAAGCTGACGTTCGTCGGACTAAGGTAGGACCAATGACAGGGATGAAGTCGTAACAAGGCATCCGTAGCGGAAGCTGTGGATGGATCACCTCCTTTCTAGGGAGTATACAAAGACGATGTTCTCACGAAGATTGTCTAGTCGATGCTTATGGTTCTCTCGAGAGACCGTAAGTAACATGGGATGAAGTTTATCACTTTCCAGTTTTCAAACTTAAAACCACCCTTTTAATGGGGTGGTTTTTGAGTTAAAACCCTTTACAATGAAGGACTTCTTTGGTATAGTACCGAAGTCTTTTTTATTGTTATCCTTAATATACCAGTCATTTCGACCGCAGCCGAGTCTGACTCGGCGTAGTGGAGAAATCTCAACAATGTCATTTATGGAACGGGTGAGATCTCTCGGCAAGCTCGAGATGACATTTGGGTAATATAGTATTAAAAGGATATGGGCGATTAGCTCAGCTGGTTAGAGCGCTACACTGATAATGTAGAGGTCCCAGGTTCAAGTCCTGGATCGCCCACTAGTTGCCCGCTTGAGCGGGCATCTAATTTTGAGCCGAGGTAGTTTTAGCTTGACCCGTTTGACGGGTTGGTAGAGTCCCGCACAAATGCCTGGGTATGCCTGGGTAGCTCAGTGGTAGAGCGCAGGACTGAAAATCCTGGCGTCGGCAGTTCGATTCTGCCCCCAGGCATTTGTGCGGGATAAACTCCAGACTGAAAATCCTGGCGTCGGCAGTTCGATTCTGCCCCTCGGCACAAGTTACGGGGATTGGCGCAGTTGGCTAGCGCGCCTGCTTTGGGAGCAGGAGGCCGCCGGTTCGAGTCCGGCATCCCCGACCAATTTAATTCGGCTCAAGGCCGATTTTATTATTGTCAGTTTAATAAAAAACGGGTAATGTATAAGCCATGGAAAGAGGCGCACAATTTGAAAGAATTATCTCTCCGGAAGGCAAAGAGTTGGGCAATGTAACTGAAGAATTTTTCGACAAGATATTAACTTCCCCGGAAGTTATTGGCTCTGGCCAAACTGCAGAGATTTTGGTGAACAATGACTATCCTGACGGCGAAAATTTTTGTGTCAAGAAAATAACAAATTTAGATAGCCCGTTTTTCCCAAGAAAAAGTATTGATCATGAGCTTGGAGTGCAAAGACAAATACATCAGATTCCAGGCGTGAGAGTGCCCGAACCAATTGCCGGAGCGGTTGTACGCTACGATGATGGCTCGCGAGGGCAGTTTGCTTTAATGGAAAGAATTTTTGGTCATAGCGTTGCTGACATTCTTGATCAAAGATTGGATTTACCGCCAGGGTTTGATGTTGAAAAATTTGTTGCTGATTTGAGGGGGATGGTTGATAAAATGCACAAAAGGGATTATTATCATCGAGATTTACATGAAGGTAACGTGATGGTGGAATGGGACACTTTCAGTCCAGTCATTATAGATTTTGGATTATCTAAAAAAGCTGTGACGCAAGAAGAAAGAGAACATCCGTATATAGACTTTGGTTTTTCAAGGCCCGGTCATGTGCCGGTTGCTACAAACGATTTAACTAACATTACTCGCAGGATTCAAAATCCTCTCAGAAGGTATGCATTATCTTGACATTTGCTTAAAATTAGTATATTATTTTTTTCTACCTAGTTATTCAGGCTTTAGGACTGGAGGTGTGTCATATGCCTGAGAAAAACGTGGAACGGTTCGAGGCTTCCTCGAACGACTCCATGGTGGAGGCCGCCGTCGCAAGCGTTGCGCTTGCGCTGGAGAATCGGGCCGAAGGCTCGCCGCTTACCATTGAAGGGTTTCACACCGTTCAAGTGTTAGTCGGCAGTCGGCCTGAAAACGCAATTCTCGACATTACCCCCCAGGCTCGTGAGAAGCTCGGGGATCAACTCGGGGACAAGGAGGTGTTCATCGTCCCCGCCAGCCAGTAACGTGAAATGTTTTACCGCGATACTGGCTTTTTGGCTTTTATAGACCATATATACAAACTTAAACCAAGAGATTATATGCATTTTGACCGTTATGTTTAAGAGGTCAACTCTGAAAAGCGATTCAGTTAAAAAATTATATACAGACAAAATTAATCTTTATCACTTCTTTTTTGTTGGGTTTTTGCGCTATGCCAAAGGTTTAGAATCAGTCATTAAAAAAGGCAATTACTTGAAAGATAATTTTAAGGTTTTAGATGCTGGTTGTGGCTCTGGCGTTTTAACAAAAATTTTATACCAAAATGCAAGGGCGCAAAAATTAAATCATATTACTTTTCACGGCTTCGATTTAACACCCGCTATGCTAGAAAGATTTAAAAATTGGATAAATCAAAATAACATTTCCAATATAAATCTTTTACAAGCCGATGTGCTAAAGATTGATAACTTGCCGGATGGCTGGAGTAATTACGATTTGGTGGCAAGTTCTGCCATGCTAGAATATTTACCAAAAGATAAATTAGCTAAGGCCATAAGTAATTTGAAAAACTTACTTAAGCCGGAGTGCAAAATGATAATTTTTATCACCCGCAAAAACTTTATCAATAAATGGCTGATTGAAAAATGGTGGCAAGCAAATATTTACACCAAGGAGGAATTAACCTTAGCGTTGAATCAAGTTGGTTTTAGCGAAATAAAATTCAAACGCTTCCCCTTTCCGTATAGTTACAAAAATTTGTGGTGTTATATCCTGGAGCTTAAAAAATAATTTTTATTTCAAGTTTGTTTGTTACCTCCTGGATTGATTTGTAATTTAGGGTATAATATTAGTATGAAATATATTCCTCTATTAACAGCTGTGATTTTGACCGGAGTTTTGATTTGGTTAATTAACCTAATGGTAACACCGCCCAAAGCAGAAATTGTGGTTTCCAGCTTTGAGGATTGTGTTATGGCTGGTAATCCGGTAATGGAATCTTACCCACGTCAATGCCGCCACGGTGAGCAACTGTTTGTTGAAGAAATTCCTAACATCAAGGTTTTTGAACCGGTTAGCGGCCAAACTATTGGCGCGACTTTAAAAATTACAGGCGAGGCACGAGTGTTTGAAAATACAGTTAATTATCGGTTAGTCGATTCAGACAGCACAGTGCTTTTGGAATCGTTCACCACAGCTAATGCTCCTGACATTGGTTTGTATGGTCCATTTGAGGCAATTACTTTGTATCCGGCGCCAAATAGCGAAACCGGCAAAGTAGAAGTTTTTACCTATTCTGCGCGTGACGGTTCAGAAATTGATAAAGTTGTAATTCCGGTTAGATTTCCTGACAATTTTGATGATATTGAACTTGACAGCGCTGAAGAAGAATAATCACCTGCCCACTTGACATAAATTTTTTTTATGCTAATATTACTATTGTACTAGTACGCTGATATTAAGAAATTGAGGTATTTATGAAAAATAAGGAAAAATATGAATGGGAGCTCGTTGACGTAATTCAAAAAATATCGCGTAATAAAAAGTTATTGCATGAATTTTTAGAGGATTTGTTTACCCCTAATGAACTGGCAGAAATTCCTACACGTTGGCAAATAGTGAAGCAGTTAAAAAAGGGCGTGCCCCAACGCGAAGTAGCCCTTAATTTACACACTGGCATTGCTACAGTTACAAGGGGTGCGCGGGAATTAATTGATAAAAAAGGCGGATTTAATTTAGTTTATGAAAAATTATATGGTAAAAAAGGCTAATATAAATATAAATTGGTGGAAGGCTTTGCTCGCTAGGTAAGGCCAGATTAGTTATTTAACTTAATACAAAATAATCGCCCCGGCCTTGCCAGGGTTTTTTGTTTTGCGTTGATAGTTGTAAATATAGCCAAATTTACAACTGCCAGCGCATAACGAATTAATATTAACCGCTTAAACAAGTCGCGCTGGGCTTGGTTAGGTTAGGCCAAACAAGGAGGGTTTGTTCGTGCCTGATTCTCACCTTGAATTGCAAAACTGCCCGATGGGCGGTAAGCATGAACCAGAAACAACGAAAGTGCGTCTCCCCGGCTGGAACGCAAAGGAGGAAGCCATCACCAGGTGCAAAAAGTGCCTTCGTCGGTTGAAATAATGATCTGGTCTGCCGAGCAGTTTAAATTGGGACGAGCGTCACCATGTCTTTCGTCCCCCATCCACTCGTGATCAAGTAATTGGTCGCAAGCGGAAGGAATAAATTTATGAATAAAAAAAATTACAATTTTAAAATATGGTGGGTCAGTCAAGCGTTGTTTGGCATGACCTGATTTGCATTTTACTTTTGGCAAAATAAATTCCCGGGTCGTGTCTCGGGTTTTTATTTTGTCTTGATATCTGGGAATTTTTTGAACTCTTAGTTACCAGCACAAAATTGAACCTTACAACCGAGTATCGGTCTGCAGTGCTGGGCCTGCTACACAAGAAAGGGATTGTCGAAATGACCATGTTTTGCCACTCTCAAGACCCGCTTAAAAGACGCGTAGTGAAAAGAAGGGAGCACGCCGCCGAGACTTTGCCTCCCGACTGCGAGCGTGACGGGCACGACTGGGAGCCGTTCCTCATCCCAGTGAGCTGGGGAGAAGTTGACGGCGCGATGTGCATTCATTGCAATGCGACCTTTACCTTCTCCGCAAATGATCTCTGACCCAAGACCTCCCCGCTACCACTCGTTGGCGGTGGGGAGGTTTTCATTTATAATTAGTTCATGACAAACAAAATGGCAATCGGGATTATAGGGCTAATTATAATTGTCGCTTTTTTTGTTCGCGTTTATAAACTTTCTGACATTCCCAACGGCGCGCATATTGATGAAGTCGCAACCGAAGTTGACGCGTATAATCTTTTAATGACTGGCGTTGACTCACATAATCAACGCTGGCCGCTATTTTTTAATCACTATGATGAAGATTATGTAGAGTGGATGTATACGTATCTAACTATTCCATTTGTAAAACTTTTTGGCCCGGGTGTTTTGGCTGTGCGAATTCCGGCCGCCCTGGTTGGCACGCTATCAATTTACATTTTTTATCTGTTAGCTAAAGAATTGTTTAATCGTAATGTCGGCTTGCTCACTGCCGCACTGGCTGCTATTTCGCCTTGGCATCTGCAATTTAGCCGGCTTGGGTTTCGCGCCGTTTTAGCGCCGTTGTTTATTTCATTAGCGCTGTATTTATTTATAAAAGCATTGAAAGCGCCCAAAAATTTTGTGTGGCTCGGCGTGGTGTTGGGATTAAGTTTGCATACCTATTCAGTTATGCGTTTATTTATACCACTGATGATTTTAGTTTTGGCGGTTGGCTTTTATTGGCAGCTATTAGAAATTTTCAACCGCTCCAAAAAGTATTTTTTAATCGGCGTTTTTATTTTTATTGTTTTAGCAGTTCCAATTTACAACTTTGCTTTTTTCCAAGGCGGTAATGATCGGTTTTACGAAATTTCAATTGTTGGCCAAGCCAATCCGGTGAGTCATTTTATGTTTCATTACTTACAACATTTGTCGCCGCAATTTTTATTTTTAACCGGAGACGCCAACCCGTGGCATAGCATCCCTTATTTTGGCCAAACGCTGTTGGTGTTAGCGCCGTTTATTTTGCTCGCCTATTCTATCCCACATTCAAAACAGCGCGAAGTGTTATTACTCTCGGCAGTCTTTGCCTCCGCGTTAATCCCGGCGTCGCTGACTGATCAAGGCATTCCTCACGCTTTGCGCGCAATTATCGCGGTGCCGACTTTAGAAATGCTCGCTGCCTTTGGAATTTACTTAACAAATAAAACAGTAACTAAGGCCGGCGTTCCGGGTTGGTTTGTAACATGTGCCATTACGGCAATTATTAGTTACAACGCCGCGTTATTTATGTATAATTATTTTGTGATATACCCAAAAACAGTTTACGTGATTGACGAACAGCCGCCGGAAATTTTTATTAACGGATTACAATGATGATATGAAAAAGATTTTGTGGGCTATTGGCGTTGTAATTTTAATCGGCGCCATTTGGGCATCTGCTGTGTATTGGTATCATTTGCGCGGTGTCGGCCCGGCAATAAAACCTGCGCCGTATAATATCGTTGATGTAATTGAAGAAGCTGAAAATAATACTGATTTGCCGTTGGTTTTGCCGGACGGATTTTCAATTTCAGTTTTTGCGCAAGGTTTTACCAAGCCTAGAGTTTTAACTTTTGATCCTGTCGGGAATTTAGTTGTTAGCGATACAACCACCGGCACGGTCTATGCCATGCCAGATAAAAATGGTGACGGGGTAGCTGATGAGAATATTCCAATCGTGACTAGGCTTAATCGTCCGCACGGCTTAGCTTGGCGCTGTATTGATGAGTGTGAATTATATATTGCCGAATCGGATCAACTAGCTATTTACGACTATGACAAAGCTAATTTAAAAGCGGCGAACAAAAGAAAACTTGTGGATTTGCCTTCAGGCGGAAACCACTACACGCGCACGCTTTTATTTCGCCCATCGCCAAACGAAAACGAACTTTTAATTTCAATTGGCTCCAGCTGTAACGTGTGCAATGAAGAGGACTCGCGCCGGGCAAAAACTTTATCTTACAATGTTGAGACCAAAGAATTGAAAGATTTTGGTACTGGTTTGCGCAATGCCGTTTTTATGCAAATTCATCCGGTCACCGGAGAAATTTGGGTAACGGAGATGGGCCGCGATTTATTGGGCGATGATATTCCGCCAGATGAAATTAACATTGTGAGAGAAGGCAATAATTACGGCTGGCCAACTTGCTACGGTAAAAATATTCACGATATTTCGTTTGACAAAAATACTTACATTCGCGCGCCGTGCGATGATTTATTTGAAACACCTTCGCATATTGATATACAAGCACACTCTGCGCCGCTCGGCTTAGCTTTTATCCCGGAAGAAGGCTGGCCGGAAAGTTGGTGGTATGATTTGATTGTGGCTTATCATGGCTCTTGGAATCGCACCGAGCCAACCGGTTACAAATTAGTGCGTTTTCCGCTAGATGCCAGCGGCAAGCAAACCGGCGAGGTTGAAGATTTAATTTCCGGCTGGCTTACCGCTAAAGGCGCTTTAGGCCGCCCAGTGGATGTGTTAATTTTACCCGGCGGGGTGATGTATATTTCTGACGACAAAGCTGGCGTGATTTATAAAGTGACGTATAATAATCCTCCCTTGTGACCGTGTCCGCCTTTGGCGGAAGGGGAGGCTGGAGGGGTTAAAATCGTCATTCCGAGCGTAGTCGAGGAATCTCACCCGATGGAATTTGGTAATAAGTAGAACAGGTTGAGATCTCTCCACTCCACCACGTCTGACGTACATAAACCCCCTTTAATGGCCAATTTTAACTATTTACAATACGATTATCTCCTGTTTACAATTGAATATTAAGGGGGTTGACAAGTTATTAAAAAGGGGTTTACAATATAAAAATGCAGAAAACCAGAAAAGATATCAGCTCGTTTATACTAGCAAACATTGAGGATCACTCTTCCGACATAGTTAATGTTGTCGCCAACACGTTTAACGTTTCAAGACAAAGAGCTCACGCCTATATAACTCGGGAAATAAAGAATGGAAAAATTATTAAAGTTGGGCGAACCAACTCAACGCGATACTTCTTGGTTGCGGGGAATCATATTGAGTTTGAACTTAAACTCCAGCAAAATCTGGCAGAAGATCAAGTTTGGATAAAATACTTAAAACCCATGTTGATTAAATTTCCGGAAAGCCTGTATGGGATTTGCTATTATGGTTTTACGGAGATACTAAACAACGCTATTGAACACTCTGACGGGTCAGTTGTATATATCGCGGTATCTATAAAAAATCAAAAAATTGAAATGGAGATCATGGACAACGGAGTTGGCATCTTTAAAAAAATTCAGGATGCTTTGAAGCTAGAGACCATCCGAGAATCAATACTACACCTTTCAAAGGGAAAATTTACCACTGACCCGGCGAGGCATACCGGAGAGGGCATTTTTTTTACGTCAAGAATTTTTGATAATTTTTCTATTTTTTCGAGCAATCTTTTCTATACTTTTAGAAACGAAGATTGGATTCACTCCACCGAGAGAAAAGAAGATTTTGGTAAGGGAACCTTTATTAAGATGGCTATATCAACCCGATCAAAAAAAACCGCGAAGGAAGTCATGGATAAATATGCTGATGCGGAGATCGGTTTTGGGAAAACCATCGTTGCCGTTGCTTTGAGCGCTGACCCAAATGATCCTCACGTTTCACGGTCGCAAGCCAAACGTCTTATGATGGGTCTTGAAAAATTTAGAACTATCGTCTTGGACTTCAGGGGCGTTAAATTGGTGGGCCAAGCTTTTGTAGATGAGGTGTTTAGAGTCTTCAAAAATGCTCATCCTCATATTGAGATTCATTATCTCAACGCCAATAAGGAAGTTAAGGAAATGATTGAAAGGGGTAAATCCGCTTAGTTAGCGAGCCGTTCGGCCAGACAAGCGCAACCGGGCATCCGGGGGAATGACCAGATGAAAGCTGCCCCTAGGCCATCTTTGAACAAAGACAATTTATTATCACATGTATTCCAATTTGTGGGACACAAGATTTTGTGTCCCTACGTATTAAACCCCTTTTGCCCGCGCCTTTCAAAAAAGCTATAATTGAATTAGAATATAAGGTTATCATAATTTCGTATAAGAATGTGCTATGTGGCACTTGACTACACTAAAATTTTTAAAAACATGAAAAGCGAAACCACAAGCTCCATTGAAGTGCTCTGCTATAATTGCGGCTTTAGCGACTCAATTGAAGTGCCGAAGCTTACTTTATTGGAGGATTTTGAATGTCCTGAGTGTAAACATAAGGAGCTCAGAAAAAAGCTGAAAGCCAGTAGAATATTACCGGGCACTGAAAATTAATCACGACAGATACGCATGGCCAAGCGTCGTATTACCCGTTGGTATTAGGAGATGTAATGCCATAACCGGTTAGCGAACTAAAAAATCTTTACATTAATAATATGAATATAAAAATTGAATTTATTACTCGTGTCGTCTTGTTGTTATTGATAATAGCTTCTGCTATTTTTATATTAATTTTAACGTTAATATTTATGTCTTGGGGGCCAGAACTTCTAGAATCTAAAAATAGGGTGATGCAAACGCAATATAAATTGAACAAAGCACAGTGTTTGGAAAGTTATTATAATCAAGGCCAGGCGCCGCTTGGTGCATGCGGCTATGATTTTTAGCTTAAGATTTCAGGTTGTTCACCTTAATTTGACGCCAATGAGTTCGGTATATTTATTTTCTACTCTTTCTTTAGAGGAGAGGAATAAAGGTGGGGTGACCTATAAAGTGACTCACATGTCATCCTGAACTTGTTTCAGGATCTCTATTAGATAGAGATCCCGGATCAAGTCCGGAATGACAATAATAGGATTATATCTCCGTCTACACCACATCAAACCCGTCTTTACGGGGATGATGTACATGTCATCCTGAATGAAGGCCAGTCTGACTGGCCGAAGTCGAAGGATCTCGACCTGCCTGCCAAAGGCGGATAGCTAAGGAGAGGTGATTTGTAAGGCAAGTAATACAACCGGAACATAAGTTGTAATTGCGAGGAGTGAGTGACAGCGAACGACGTGGCAATCTCTGAGATCCTCACCCCCCGTTCCCCGATCGGAGTCGAGGACAAGCTGCACGGGGGCAGGCTTTCCTAGGATGACAATCGGGAGAGTGCTTGCGATGACAATGACAAATTTACCGCTATTTATCCAAATAGTTTTTGAATTTGTCGTCTTTGTCAATTTCGCGGTCAATTAGTTCGCGCAAATAATCGGCCTTGGAAAGCTTTGTATTATGAGTTTTCCATTGCAGATATTTTTCAATTTTAGAGGTAATACGCAAGGTAAATTTTATATTTGGCGTTTCTTGGCCGCTTTGAATTTCAACAAACTTTATAAATTCATTCAAAATTGAATTTAAAGATTGGGCATTATACTTTTCAACTTTTAATAGTTTTGCAGTGGTTTTGTTTTTTAAAAGCGGTTTTAACGCTGGGTCAATAGTGCCGTTTTGATGTAGATATAAAATAGGTTTTTTGTGGGTAAGTGCCAAAGCGATTTGGTAACCGGTATTTGCGCCAGTCGCTTCACTTTCAATAATAATTGCATCAATACTTTCAAACACCATTTCATCCGGGCCGGTATCCACCATTTCAGCGTATTCACTTTCACTTTTATTCAGCGGGGAAATTACCATCACGCCTAAACGCTCCAAAGCTTCTGTGATTCTGGTTAAATCAGTATTAGCTTTGGCGGCCACAGTTTCGTTTGTAGCTAAATAAAATTTCATCTAATAATTTCTCCGCGATAATTTTTTTCCATCATCGCCTTATTGATTTTTTTAGTCTGGCCTAGTAGCCACATAAATTTGATCAAGGCGGCAGGTTCCGTCATGTTTTTTAAAACAATGGAGTTAGGAACGTCTTTTTCTAAATTGTCGTCAGTATGTATGGCTACTGGCTTAGTTTTACCAAATTCAACAATTATATTTTCCAGCGCTTTAGGCACGCTGTAAAAGTTTTTTGTTTTAATAAATAAGCCATCCCTATTTTTAAGGGGCGTTATAATGCTACTGTAATCAACTGCGGTTTCTAAATTGATAATTTCAATATTGGTATTAAAAGTATCGACTAGCTTGGTTTTCCCGGCTGGTTTGCTTAACACATTTTTGGTTAACCTAATACTAAAATCAATTTTAGCCAGCACGCCAGAATCAGCAGTGTAAAGCGGATAAGCGGAAGCGCCTGCTAAAAGTTCAGTTAAGTTCGCCCTGACAATTTGATTACTGTACAAAAGTGCCACTTCTGGCAAATTAATTTTGGCTGATTGGACCGCATTGATTAAATTAGCTTTGATATTTTGCCAATAAGTTTTAATATTTTCCCAATGTGATTTTATCTCCGCTTGCGATACACCAATTGAACCAGTAAATAAGATTGGCTGTTTTAAATTTTCAATAAAAAATGAAACGGCCGTGGCAGTATTTATTGCTCCTAGAGAACTATGAATTACAACAAAGCCATCGTAGTTGTCACGTATCGAATAAATTTTACTTGCCAACACTTGCCAGTCAGCCGCGGTGATATCCAATATTGGCTTTGACCATACAAAAATTGGATCAACGTCAGCCATAATATTAAGCTCGGGCGTTTTTTTAACTAAAGCGTTAAATTGGCCAGCGTTAATTGATGTATTTGAGCCACAGTATAAAATTGCAATTTTTTTATCCAGCACTTTTTTCTAAGCTATTACTAAGTCTCTTTTTTAATTCCGGCTTGCCTTTATCATGATGTTTTAATTTCTGTTCTTTTAACCTAGCGTCTTTTTCTGACAAAAAAGCTTCAGAGTAAATTAATTTCCATGGTGAATGTTTTAGTGTTGAGCATACTTTTTTGTTATTGTGTTCACTCAAACGCCATTTTAGGTTGTTTGTAGATCCAACATATAACTTTGAGGAATTCTTTTTGCTTTGTATTAAATGTATATAGAACATGAATTTTGCTAATATTTTTTAGAAAAAGGTGTTGGATGAACCGACGGCGCTAATATTAATGACGGCTTTATTATAACTAATTTACTATTACCTGTCATTTTTTGGCGTAACCATTCTAGAATTAATAAATTTGACCACATCGTGTTCGTAAATGCGGTAAGTTTTATGGCCGATTTTTGCCGCCCGAAGTTTGCCCGCGTCAATCCATCGGTACACTGTACGTAAATTAACCTTGAAGATCTCGGCGACTTCCTCAGTGGTTAATAGTTTGTACTTAAAATCGGCCATAGCAAATAACTCAGGCTGGTTTTATGTTAATTATTCCTTCTGGTTTAATTTGAATGTTTGTGCCGGGCTTAAAATATATATTGCTCGCCGGGTAGCTATAAGTTAGTTCTAAGTAAGGACGTCTAGTGCCACCGGCAATTTCTGAAGAGTAAAAACTAATAATGAACGACGAACAGCAAAGCGTGTTGTGAGCCAACATAAACCCGAGATTGTTGGAATTATCAGAAATCCAATCTTGTGCCAATGAAGTGATATCCCAGCCAACATATTCTGAATTTGTAGCAACAGTTGAGGTGGCAACGCCACTTCCATAATCAGTATCCGCCGTTGAGAGTCCGGCGCTTCCTGCCCATGAAACTGTATCGTATTCTTTGTGGTTCCAAGTTGGTTCGCCAGAATCTGCCGTAGCATCATCTTTAGTTCCTTCTGGCCACCAAGCATCATTGCCGCTTAGTATTGGCCTAATTTTTAAGTCAATATTGTCAGTGTGGAATCCAATTTCGCCATCGTGATAATGATAAGCATAAAATGTAGCGGCACTCACGGAAGCATTAGTAGGAATAAATGAAGTATCAATGTGAATCAGTATGCGCATTTGGCCAGAACCCTGACACGCACCCCAGCTAGAAGTGTAAAATACAGTAGTTGCACCATAATTTTTGTTTTTATGGCTTGGTCCAAAAAGTCCACCAGAGCAATCCTGAACATAGGTGTCATTAATTAAGCCGTTGTAATCATCTCCGTTATTATCTCCGATAGTTATAGTTTTATTGATAATTAAGGCGTCAGCTGTTTGTGGCGCATCAAAAATCATCAGCCACACAAACAAAGTTAAAACCACAATGGTTAAAATTCGTTTCATAGATTGCCCCCTTCCTCATTGAGACTTCCAATCCCCACCTCGCTAGTTGTGGTGGCAGGGGGGTTAGATTCAACCACTATGGTGCCATCTGTGGTAGTGGTCGCAGGTTCATCTTGGGCTAGTTCTTCGGTAGTGGTCGCGGTGTTGTCATCCTCTGGCGTTGGGGCAGGTTTTAAACCTGTCCCCACAGCTTCATCTCCTTGGGCTACATCTGCTGAAGTGCCAATCACTGCAACGGTGGTGGTCGCAATTAAATCTGAGGTGTCGTCATACACTCTGGCAGGTACCCCAAAATTTGTAAACTCAGTCTATGAGGTATAATGGATACAGAAAGGAAAAAAC
>PEZZ01000042.1:1974-19665 GCA_002773845.1 Candidatus Buchananbacteria bacterium CG10_big_fil_rev_8_21_14_0_10_42_9 | reverse complement strand
AGACATTACTTTTTATACTTATCCTGGCGAACCACACGAGTTTACCAACGCCTGGCCGGTCGTGATGCAACGCACGACCGAATTTTTTGACCAGTATTTAAAATAAAGTCTTTGGCCGGATGTGCGTGATTTATTTCGCCGCTCGCCTGACTGCCCTACGGCCTTTTTAACCTTTTTTGTGGCATCTTCTAATTGTTTAATACTGTTAATTTGATTAACAGTGCCTTCAGCATTATAAACAATTTCAAAAATGAATGCCGGGGCTTGGTTCATCGATTCTCCTTTGGCGCGGTGATATTGACCAAAAGGTAACAACACTACATTTTCCCTATCATCGCTAGCCGGAATTTGAACGGCTGGAATTTTTTGGCCTTCAATGCCTAAGTTATGCCCTATGGTTTAATTGGCTAAGGCATTTTGCATTAAGCCATCTAGCCGGACAATGTTTTTAGCTTTGTCCTGCGCCAGCCGACTTTCAACGCTAGTTTCGCTTTCAACCTCTTTCGGGGGTTAAAGTTTCTTTGTTTGTAGTTTAATTGTAGTATGAAGAAAAATTGATAAATATGGTATACTAAATGCCGTGATGGTTAAAAAAGTATCTCTCTATTTAACTTTATTTGTAATAGCTGGTGTGGCCTTAACCGGCTTTTGGGCGTATCAGCGATATTTTAAGCAGAACACAACACCGCCACTGGAATTTACGGTTGAACAAGGCGACTTATCTGAAGTTATCCGCGTGCGCGGGGAGGTTGCCTTTGAGCAAGAGTTTAACTTGGAGTTTCCGTTCTCCGGCATTGTTGGTAGCGTGAATGTAGTTGAGGGCCAGCACGTTAAAGCTAATGATGAGTTGATGAGGCTAGAAACAACCAACGAAGAGCTTGAAGTATCTCGCTTGCTCGCCTTACGGTCACAATACCAAGCGACTTTAAATAGATTAATTAACGGCCCAACGGCGCAAGAGATAAAAGTTAAGCAAACAGCTGTTTTAAATTCCCAAAAAGCTCTTGATGATAAAGAATTGAATTTAACTCACGTTAAAAATGAAGCAGAGGTTGATTTGCAAAATTTGTATGACGCCATTCCTGGCATCTTAGCTGACGCTTATACTAAAGCTGATGACGCGGTAAATAAACAAATTGATGCGCTTTTTAGCAATGACAACACTTCAAACCCCACACTAACTTTCACCACTGGTTCACAAATCAAAAATGATGCAGAATTGCGCCGGCAAGAGGTAACTGGCACCTTGGCTCAATTTAATACTTTGGTCAGCATTTTACCCTCCGACGATTTGGGACGGACACAAGCTATGGTAGCGGCAAAAGGTTATTTAAGCGGGATTAAATTATTGTTAGATAGGCTAACCGAAGCGCTTAACCAAGCGACAGGAGTAGACGCGACCACTTTAGGCACATACAAAGCAAACGTTAATACGGGGAGAACCAACATTAATACAGTCATTGATAACATTAATAATCAGGAGCAAAGTATTGCCGCTCAAAAAGCAAGCAACACTAAAGCTATTGCCACCGCCCAAGCGGCAGTTAATGATGCCGAAAATGCGTTGCTGGTGGCGCAAAACGAGCTGGATTTGTTAATTGCTGAACCTCGGCCAGAAGATATTGAAATTGAACGCGCTAAAATTTCTCAAACAGATAGTCAAATTGGCGCGGCCAGGGAAAAAATTCGCCAGGCGATTTTACGGGCACCGTCGGATGCGAGCGTGCTAGAAGTTAATTTTAAAGCCGGGGAATTGTTTCAGCCTGGCAAGGTAGCCGTGGTGCTGTCAGGGGCTGGTTTGCAAGTTGAAGCTGACGTGTCAGAATTAGACATTGCCAAAATTAGCGCTAATGATCCGGTCAGCATTGAACTTGATGCTTTGCCCGGACAATTGTTTGACGGTGAAGTATCAACGATTGAAGCTAAAGAGATTGAAAAAGATAGCGATATATTTTACCGGCTTAATATAGTATTTAAATCTGATGATGAAACCCAGTCACAAATAGTCTCAACTTCGGTACGGTCTGGCATGAGCGCGGATTTATTTGTCATGACGGAACAAAAAACTAATGTGGTAATAATTCCGGAATTCACCGTGACTACCCGTGATGGCGGAGAGTATGTGACAATTTTAGAAGGCGGCAAATTTCAAGACATCAAAATAGAAACCGGAATTACTGACGGTGACAACATTGAAGTTATAAGCGGTTTAACTGCCGGGCAAACGGTTGTGGTAACTGCTGAATAAATTGGTATGGCAAGTGTTAGATCAGCAGCTCAAATTGATGTTGTTTGCGGTATGAACTTAATGGGAGTTGAAAAAACTCCCTCACAAGATTATCAGGGGCAAAAGTATTATTTTTGCGGTGATTTTTGCTTGGACCGTTTTGTTAAAAATCCAGACAAGTATTTTGGACTGCCGCTGATTAAATTTATTGGGCTTAAAAAAAGTTTTCAGCTAGGTAAAGTTGAAACTAAAGTGCTGCGCGGTATTAATTTAAATATTTGGGCCGGGGATTTTGTGGCGATTGTCGGCGCTTCGGGCTCAGGTAAAAGTACGTGCCTAAATATGATTGGGCTATTAGATCGCCCAACTTCTGGCAGTTACGAATTGGAAGGAGAAAATGTAGCCAATCTCAACGATATCAAGCGGGCAAATTTACGCGCCCATACTTTTGGCTTTGTCTTTCAGCAATACAATTTAATACCTTGGTTTACGGCTTTGGAAAATGTAACGCTGCCGCTGACATTTGCCAACCAAAAAATTGACGAGGCGGGGATTAAAAAAAGCTTTGAAGATATTGGCTTGGGGGAGCGGATGCACCATCGACCATTAGAGATGTCTGGCGGCGAACAGCAACGAGTGGCGCTTTTAAGGTCCTTAGCCAATGACCCTAAAATTATCTTGGGTGATGAACCGACCGGCAATTTGGATTCAGTTACCGGGGATAAAATTTTGCAGATGCTAATTAAACTCAACAAAGAACAAGGTAAAACTTTGATTGTGGTAACCCATGACGCCGATATTGCCGAGAAAGCTGACCAAATTGTAGTGTTGAAGGATGGTCTAATAATTCCTGATCATCACTCGCAAAAGAAAATTTATACCGATTAGTTAGCAGCATGATCAAAAATTTTCTACGGCTGAGCTTAAAAGGTATCCGCCACCGCCGGTTAAGAAGTTGGCTCACGATTTTAGGCGTGGTGATTGGCATTATGTTAGTCGTTGTAATTTTATCAATTAGTAGCGGTGTGAGGTCGGTAGTGAGCGGTACGTTGCAGATGTTCGCATCAGATTTAATTACCGTTGTACCAGGAGAGGAGACCAATCCGTTTATCGCGTTTTATGGCGGACAAAAGTTTAAAGAAAGCGATGTGTATGATTTAGAAAAAATTTCTGGCATTGATTTTGTGGTGCCAATGAACATTAATACTTTTACCGCTGAATTTAAAGGTGAGCAAAAAACGGTCATGGTGCACGGCGCGCCGTTTGTCACTTTTGCTAAAGCCTATGAAACTTCCGAAGGGTTCACAATTGCCTCGGGTAACTGGCCAGCCAGCGACGAAACTAACGAAATTGTCCTTGGGCATAATCTAGCGACCGAATTATTTAAGCAAGACATAAAACTTAATGACGAGATCATTTTAAAATCAAAAAAGATGAGAGTCATTGGTATCTTACAAGATAGCGGTGAACAAATAGCTGATAATGTGCTGCATGTATCAGATGTTAAATTTCGTGAATTAACCGGCGCTGGCTTAACGGCATCAGTGATAAAAGTTAAGTTATTGCCAAAAGCCAATATCGATTTAGTTAGCCGTCAAATTGAGCATGAATTATCTAAACAGCAGGAAGTCCGGGATTTTTCCGTGATTAGTCCGCAAAAAGCGGATCAAGTAGTCGGCAACGTTTTAAATATAGTGGAACTTAGCTTAGTTGTGATTGGTTTGATATCTTTAATTGTCGGATCGGTTAATATTATGAATACAATGTACACGTCAGTCGTTGAGCGGACCAAGCAAATTGGCATTATGAAAGCGGTTGGCGCGAGTAGTGATTCCATCTTATCTTTATTTTTAATTGAATCAGGGTTAATCGGATTAGTTGGGGGAGTTTTAGGCGTCATATTTGGCGTCGGTTTAGCTTACGTTATGGGTAGCATAGCGGCGCGGTACGGCGTGGTTGGCTTATTTTCATTTAGCTCACTTGATTACTTTGGGCTGTTTATTATTTTAATCGTAACTTTTATAGTCGGGGTATTATCTGGCGTATTGCCGGCGCGGCAGGCGGCAAAATTAGAGCCGGCAACCGCTTTAAGAAAGTAATATGATAAAAACTTTTTTAATTTTAAGCTTTAAGGGTATTCGTTATCGTAAATTACGCAGCTGGCTAACAATTGTTGGCATTGTTATCGGCATTATGCTGGTGGTATTTATTCTATCTTTGGGTAGCGGCATTAAATTTGCCCTAAATAAACAACTTCAGCAATTTGGCAGTGATTTAATTATCATTACACCAGGCAAGTTAACTAATCCGATAACTACGATTTTGGGAGAGAAGTTTAAAATTGAAGATATTGAAGATTTAGAGTTAATTGAGGGTGTGGACTATGCGGTGGGATTTGACTCTATTTCATTGAATGTGGAGTTTGAGGGTGAGCAAAAAACCGCATTATTCCATGCCGCTCCCTGGAAGGGTTTATCAGATTTTTATGAATCTTCTCAAGGGTTACGGTTAGAGTATGGCCGTTGGCCGACTCGCGATGATGCCAACGAGTTGGTGTTAGGCTACTTGTCATTTCGGGAATTATTTAAAAATCAATTAGATATTGGCGACGAAGTTACGGTTAAGTCAAAAAAAATGACGGTGATCGGCGCGGTTTCAGAAATTGGCAATCAAACGGATGATAATGTGTTTTATATTTCGGCTGAAAAATTTCAGGAGATCACCGGCCAGCGGTATGGCGCCCGTTCGGCATTTGTTAAAACGAAGACCAATTACGACATTAACTTGATTGCTAAAAAAATTGAAAGCCAATTAAATTTACAACAAGAGGTAAAAGATTTTACTGTTTTAACGCCAGAAAAAACTGACCAGATAGTCGGCGATGTTTTGAACATTATTGAATTAAGCTTAGTGATCATTGCTTTAATTTCTTTACTCGTCGGCGCGGTCGGTATCATGAACACTATGTACACTTCGGTTTTGGAAAGGACTAAAGAAATAGGGATTATGAAAGCTTTGGGGGCACGTAGTGATGATGTGATGTCTTTATTTTTAATTGAGTCGGGGTTAATCGGATTAGTTGGGGGAGTAATTGGAGTGGCTTTAGGTTTAGGGTTAGCTATGCTATCGGGCCTTGGCGCGGCTCAAGCCGGAATTGAAGGGTTTTTTACTTTTGCCGGCATTGATTATTTGGGTATGGCGGTAGTGTTAATAGTAACATTTATCGTCGGATTATTATCCGGCGTGCTGCCAGCGCGCCAAGCGGCGAAAATGGAACCGGCTGAAGCGCTGAGATATGAATAGGGCATATTTACTTTATAATTTAGCTATGATAGCATGGTTGTATGAAGCATAAATTACTGCCAATTATATTGATGTTTTTTGTACTCGGCCTATATTTTATTGGTGTAGTGAGCTTGTCGCAAATGGAACACGACACTCACGTTGCCTGCCCGTTAGCTAATATTGGAGCCACTAACTGTCCCAGCGCCACACAGGCAGTTGCTTTAATGACGCATCATTTAGACATGCTGGCAAGTATTGTTACGTCATTTATTCAAATGGACGCCTTATTATTAGGATTAATTGTAGTGCTGTCCGTTGGGATTTTGTTTACTAGGCAAGATTTATTTTGGCTATGGTCAGGATATTTGTATTTTAGAAAAGTTTTGTACGAGCAAACTTCTTTTTATAAGCGCCGAAGGCAGATTCAAAAATGGCTTGCCCAATGCTCCACACTAATTGATCGGCTTAGATTAAGGGTGACTTTATTTTTGTTTAATTCTGATTTTATTTAGCAGTTTTTGTTAGATTAATAAAGATATAATCACCCGTTTTTACCAAACGGGTGATTTTAATTATGTGATTATGAACCAAAGAACAAAATACATTATTGCTTACACATTTGCGGCGGCGGCAATTATAGGGTTTTTAGCCTGGGCAGCAAGCACTGAAAATAGTTCAGGCAATAGCACTTCAAGTGTTTACTCGGCTAGCGCCCTTGAAGCACCGGATAACTTCTATGACTTTAGTACCATTGCCATGCAGGATGGCAACGTCAGCCATATGTATGAAGTTAAAAATGAAGGTAACGAGCCGGTAAGAATTGAAGAAATTTACACTTCCTGCATGTGCACCACCGCATCTATCATTGGCGCTGACGGCACAAGGCGGGGACGGTTTGGTATGAAAGGACACGGGCTTTCAGGGGCGGCAAATTATGAGGTGATGCCAGGCAAGTCAGTGATAATTGAAGCGGTTTTTGACCCAGCGGCGCACGGCCCGTCCGGCGTAGGATTAGCCCGCCGGTCAATTTACCTAGAGACGAACTCGCAGACGCAGCCAAAAGTGGAACTTAGATTCCAGGCGCTGGTAACTCGCTAACTATATGGATGTTATCTTAGGGGCGTCTATTATCGCCGCATTTTTTGCCGGCATGGTGGCATTATTTGCGCCTTGTTGCATTACGGTGTTATTACCCACATACTTAGCCTCAGCCTTTAGGGAAAGAAAGCAAATGCTAAAAATGACCTTTGTTTTTTTTGGTGGAATCGCCGTGGTGCTTGTCCCAATTGGTCTTGGGGCGGCTGGGCTTGCCGAGGTTTTCAAAAGCGCGCATCGAGAGTTATATGTATTTGGCGGCGGGTTGATGATAATTTTTGGCATTATGTCATTTTTGGGCAAAGGGAAGTCAATTATTCCGATGCCTAAGCTTTGGCAGGCGAAATTGAACGTAACACATACAAAATCAGTTTTTTTGTTAGGGATATTTTCCGGCGCGGCAACATCTTGTTGCGCACCGGTACTAGCTGGCGCGGTAACCCTGGCGGTTATTTCTGGCACCTTTTGGAAAGCGCTTATTGTCACCTTTGCCTATGTTTTTGGCATGACATTTCCTTTGTTTTTGGCGGCTTACTTTTACGATAAATTTAAGCTGGAAAAAAATAAGTTAATTCAAGGCAAAGTATGGAGCGTTAAGTTAGCCAAAAAAACATATTATGTTCATTCCAGCAACATCTTAGCCGGAAGTGTTTTTCTTTTGATGGGCATTATGCTTTGGTGGTTGGCGTTATCTGGTAACGCCTTTTGGTCTCCCGCTTGGCAGGCAAAATTAGGCAATGCCTTACAGCAGCGGTCTGAGAATATTGTAGAAACGTTAATGTCTGTACCCGATGTTGTTTGGGGGGTTATGGTTGTAGGGTTTTTTTCCTATCTCGCCTTCGTAGCTTGGAAAAATAATAAATAATTAACAAAGATGCAAAGATATGGGATTAAATAAAGAAGATAAAAAACCAAAAAATGCTGGCCAAAATCCTTGGCAAATTTTGGCATTAGGATTGCTGTTTATGATTGTTTTTAGTTGGTATTTTGATATTGATATCAAACCCAGGTTGACTAGCAAAACGTCAGACTCAAAAGGTCAAATTAATTCTGCTTCTGAAAATACTAGCAATGATCAGGCTGTGGCAATAAATGAAGAAATGGTGTTGCCAAGTCAAGGCGTGACGCTGCCGGTGGTTTGGGGGGACTTGGGCAAGCAGTTAGTTGATAAGGGTGTGATTGATAAAGCTAAATTTGAAGCAGTGTATGCTCGCCGCGGAGGAATGACTGATTATGAAAAAGCTTTGTTGGAAAGTGAGAAAAACGCCAATCTAAAAATTGACCAAAACAATGCCCAATTTATCTTAAATTTGCTTTGGGCTTTTGGATTGGCTAATAAAAATCCGATCTTAGAAACGGGTCCAATGCAAAGCGAGCAGTACGGCGGGGCGGGGCGGTTTGCTTCAACTGGCGGTTGGTCGCTTGCTCGCGGTGGGGCGATGGATCACTACAGTCAGTATGGCTTAGTAGAGTTAAACGCCAAACAGCAAGATCTGGTTGAGGAAGTGTCTCAGAATATTTACCGACCATGTTGTGGCAACTCAACTTACTTTCCGGACTGCAACCATGGTATGGCGATGCTTGGATTGCTTGAGTTGTTAGCCGCCCAAGGCGCAACTGAAGCTCAAATGTATAAAGCAGCCTTACAAGTTAATTCTTTTTGGTTCCCCGATACTTACTTAACTTTAGCCCAATACTTCCAGAAGCGAGGGTTAGTTTGGGATAAGGTTGATGCTAAGGTCGCTTTAAGTTCTTCTTATTCAAGTTCATCCGGATACCAACAGGTTAGAAGTGAGGTCAAGCCAGTTCAAAGAAGCAGTGGTGGAGGTTGCGGTGTATAAATATTAATAACAAACAAATTTATGAGCCTTAAATTTATTGATGATTTAAAGCCTAGGGCGGCTTTTTATCTTGGAATCATGTTAGCTTTAACAGTTATATTTGCAGTCGGTTTTTTTGGACTTTTGGTTTTTGATGCGCCAGAGTTGGGTTTTAGTCTAAAAGGCCAAAAAGAGGTAAGCGCTGATACGGGCAAGACTGTAAATAATAGCGCAAGCCCAGATTCAACTGGTAATTCAAGCATAACCGTAGTTTCTGTCACAAAGGACGACCATATCTTGGGTGATAAAAAAGCACCGATTAGCATTATAGAATATTCTGATGCTGAGTGTCCCTTTTGCAAACGCTTTCATCCAACTATGCAGCAAATAGTTGCTAAATATGAAGGCCGTGTCAATTGGGTGTATCGGCATTTTCCCTTGGCGTCAATCCACCCCAAAGCGCCTAAAGAAGCGGAAGCCACTGAATGCGCAGCAGAGCTTGGCGGTAATGATGGTTTTTGGGCTTACTTAGATAGGCTATTTGAGATTACACCTTCAAATAACAATTTAGACCTTGCCCGGCTGCCTGAAATTGCCGAAGAGGTGGGCCTTAATGCTGACAAATTTGAAGAATGTTTAAATTCCGGCAAGTATGCTAAAAAGGTGCAAAGTCATTACAATCAAGCTATTGCGGCCGGTGGGCGCGGTACGCCTTATTCATTAGTGATTTACGGCGATAAGCAAATTCCACTCTCAGGAGCTCTAACATTATCACAAATTGAGTCAGCCCTCGCCCAAATAATTGAGTAATTATTATGAAGCATAAAATTATTATTACGCTTACCCTGGTAGTATTGTTAAATGGATGTGCTTTGGCAATAACTAAAGAAAAACCTAATATCGCCGCGCCGGCGCAAGATTCAGTTTTTGAATTTGATGAGCAAGAGTATGACTTTGGAGTGGTTAAACAAAGCGGGGGAATTGTGGCGCATGATTTTAGTTTTACTTATAATGGTGCGGACCCGATTAAAGTCACTGGTGTTCCGGCAAGTTGTGCCTGCACTAGCGCTGAGATTGATAAAAGTGAGTTAAGTCCTGGTGACAGCGGAGTAATCACAGTTGCTTTTGATCCTAATTTGCATGAAGAGCCACAAGGCAGGTTCTTCAAAACTGTGGCGATATTAACTGAGCCAAAGTTAGAAATTGAACCTGAGATAAAAATTTGGGCGGAAATTAACCTAGACCTTGGCCCAGAAGCGTATAAATTAAAAGAACATATTGATTAATATGAATAAAAAAATAATTGTCGTCTTGGTGGTTATTTTGGCTTTAGCTATTGGTTTTAAGCTGACTTATAAACCATCGGAAAATATTAATATACATTCAACATACCAAAATGTTAGCTCACAGGAATTGTCACAAATGTTAAACCAAAAAGATTTTACTTTGATTGATGTCCATGTTCCTGAACAAGCCCATATACCGGGCACTGACGCACTGATCCCGTATGATGAGATATCAAGCCGGCAAGGTCAGTTACCAAGTGATAAAAACGCTAAAATAGTGTTGTATTGCCGATCGGGTAGCATGAGTCAAATTGCGGCTGAAGAGTTAGTGTCTTTAGGTTATAGGCAAGTGTACAACTTAGACGGGGGATTAAATTCTTGGCTGGCTTCTGGTTTTAGCGCTAATTGATTCAAATTTGGATAAAAATTTATTTTTCAATGCTCGGGGCTTGACAAATATCGAGTCGGGGTATATGATGGTTATATAAATACCCTATGGGGGTATTATCGAAATGACAGAAAATTATATGAAAGGTAAAATTCAAAGGCCATATAAGAATCGAGCTTTGCATCGTCTGCGCATTATTCAAGGTCAACTTCGCGGGTTGGAGAAAATGGTGGAGGACGAAAAATACTGCATTGATGTTTTAACACAGGCATTGGCGATACAAGAATCAATTAAAAGCTTTAGTTCTCTAATGTTAGAAAATCATTTAAAAACGCATGCCAGCCGCCTGCTCCGAGGCAATAATAAGAATAAGGCGATTAATGAATTAGTAAATATTTACAAACTTAATCAAAAGTAATATGAAAAAATTAGCATTCTTGTTATTGCTTTTAGCAGCGCCAACCGTAGTTATGGCCGATACTGATCATGGTACAACAGTCGAACAAGCGCTTACTGAAGTTATGTCCAGCCAAAAAGCAGCCAGCGCTGCGGACATAAATTGTAGTCAGGTGACTGATGCTCAATTCGAAACTTTAGGCGATGCAGTCATGGAGCTAATGCATCCTGGCGAAGCACATGAGCAGATGGATTTAATGATGGGCGGAGAAGGTTCGGAATCTTTAGAAGCGATGCATATTCAAATGGGTCAAAACTATTTAGGCTGTAATACCGAAAATTTTGATAATTATTTTGGTTCAGGCGGTATGATGGGCCCGGGTATGGGTGGCGGTATGATGAATTACAGTAATAAAGGCATTAGCGGAGGAATGATGAGTGGACTTGGTACAGGCATGATGAGCTTTGGCTATAATGGTTTTGCCTGGATTACAACCATATTGATTTGGGCAGTTTTAGTTTTAGCTATAATGGCCTTACTTAAGTACGTAACTGGTAAAAACAGCAAGTAACTTGGGAAGTAATTAGAACAGTAATTATGCTTGTAAAAATCCATACTGAAATAAACATCAATAACACTCCCGAGGCTATTGCTGAATATGCGGCTAACCCGGACAACTGGACTGCTTCAAACCCTAAGGAGCATTTGGGCTTAAAATTTTATAACGATAAAAACAGGCCAGAAACCGGAGTTGAATTTTACCAAAAAGAAATGGTAGCCGGAATTTATAATGACCTAAAAGGACATGTGCAATATGTTGATTTTCCGCATGTAACTGTTTGGCGGGGATTGGCAAAATATCGATTACTTGGTCCGCTAGTAACCTTTCACTTAGCTGAGGGTGGGCTGGTGCGGCTTAAAGAATATGAAAGTGGAACCAAAATGATGCATGATTACTACATTGATTTTCCGGATTCTGTGATTGGGAGAATATTGCATTGGTATTTTACGAAAAAGAATGTTAAAGAAAAGTTATTTATCCATGGCAATAATGAATTGCAATTTTTTAAAAAAGTATTAGATAATAAATAAAAGCAAGGGGGTGAAAATATTATGAACAACAAATTAAATGCATTAGCTTTAGGCTATGCCGGAGCAGTTGTTTCCGCGCTATGCATGTTATTACTCGGGATTTTGGGTAATTTAGGTTTATATATGAGCGGTGTTGAGGCGATGATGCAATGGCATTTATTTTTCTCGCTCAGCTTGGGCGGTATTATTGGCGGGATGCTTGAGGCGGCGGTAGTGAGCTTTGCGGGGCTATATATTTTTGGCGGACTTTATAATAAGTTTACTAGGTAGGCGATGTCGAGTTACGGTATTACAAAAAAAGTTAATTATAACTTCAAAGAAGCAATAGACAAAACTATTGATGCTTTAAAAAGCCAAGGCTTTGGAATTTTGACTGATATTGATGTTACCAGAACATTAAAAGAAAAATTAGATGTCAAATTTAACAATTATCGCATTTTGGGCGCGTGTAATCCGCCGCGAGCACATAAAGCCTTGCAAATCGAGGAAGAGGTAGGGCTTTTGCTGCCCTGCAATGTGATTGTCTACCAAAATGACGAGGGTGTATTTGTTTCAGCGCTTAACCCAAAAGTTGCCTTTAGTCTGGTTGATAATCAGAAATTAGAGCCAATTGCATTAGAAGTTGAGAAAATTATGAAAAAAGTTATTGAAGGGTTATAATTCACTGTATGGTATTAGCTAATGTAACTAACGACGTTTTTGAATGCGAAGTGTGCCGGTTTCATTATGAAGATGAAGCCAAAGCCGAGGAATGCGAAAAATGGTGTCGGGAACATAAAAGCTGCAATTTAGAAATTACTCGGTTCGCTTTGGAAAATCAAAGCCGCGGCTAGCATTAAATATATGCAAATTATTGGAATCGTTTTAATTTTGGCGGTTATTGCGCTGTATGCTTTATGGATTCGTTTTACCTTGCATCAAAGCGGTGTTGTGGCTAAAGAGAGCGGAGGCACGCAAACTTTTGATATTTTAGTCAAGGGCGTGTATTCACCGTCAGTTTTGAGGGTTAAAGCCGGTCGACCGGTGAAGATACATTTTCGGCGCGAAGAATCAACCGAATGTTCCCGCTATGTTAATTTTCCTGATTATCACATCAGAAAAGAATTACCGGAAGGAAAAACAGTGACAATAGAATTTACGCCCGAGAAAAAAGGCGAGCAACTATTTACATGCGACATGAGCATGTATCAAGGTAAATTAATCGTTGAATAACATGGCAAACCAACCAACCAAAAAGCAATATGATATTAGCGGGATGCATTGTGCTTCGTGCTCTATTACGATTGAAAATAATTTAAAAAAATTGCCGGGTGTCAAGAATGCCGCGGTTAACTTTGCGACCCAAAAAGCCAGTGTTGAGGGTGATGTTGGGGATCAAGAAATTATAGAAGCGGTTAAGCAAAGCGGTTATCGCGCGACGCCAATTGTTGGCAGTAATGGAAACGAATCACCTGACCATGGCGATGCCGTAAGAGAAGTAGAGATTAAAAAGGAAAGAAATTTGTTTATTTTGAGTTTAGTTTTGTCCGTGCCGATTGTGACAATGAGCATGGTTTTACGGGACACTTCGTTTCAAAGCAAAGTTATCCAATCGTTATTAGCCGGTATCGTCCAGTTTTACGTCGGCTTCCGGTTTTACAAAGGTATGTATTACGCGGCCAAAAACAAAACTGCCAATATGGATACCTTAGTTGCCGGCGGTACGAGTGCGGCATATTTTTATAGCGTAGCGACAACGTACGTAATTGCCGGTGAGGTTTTTTACGAAACAGGCGCGTTGTTAATAACTTTTGTCGTGCTTGGTAAGTGGCTAGAAGCGAGGGCCAAAGGCAAGGCCGGGGAAGCGATTAAAAAATTGCTTGGCTTGCAAGCCAAAACCGCGAGAATTATCAAAGATGGCAAAGAGGTAGATGTGCCAATTAAAGAAGTTCAGGTGGGTGACATTGTGATTGTCCGGCCGGGAGAAAAAATAGCGGTGGATGGAGAAATAATTGATGGCCATTCCACTGTTGATGAATCAATGATCTCCGGCGAGAGTATTCCATTGGAAAAAAAGGCCGGCGATTTTGTGGTCGGCGCGACAATTAATAAAACCGGCAGTTTTAAGTTTAAAACCACTAAGGTTGGCAAGGACACGGTGCTCGCCCAAATCATAAAAGTGGTAGAAGCAGCCCAAAGTTCTCGCGCGCCAATTCAAAAGTTCGCTGATACTATTTCGGCTTATTTTGTGCCCTCGGTTGTGGCTTTGGCATTAATTACATTTATCAGTTGGTATTTTTTGGCGCTTTCGCCTTTTGTGACGGCATTACTTGCTTTCACGGCGGTGCTAGTAATTGCGTGCCCTTGCGCCTTGGGTCTTGCTACTCCGACCGCGATTATTGTTGGCACTGGCAAGGGTGCCGAAAATGGAATTTTAATTAAAGGCGGGGAGGCCTTAGAAGTCGCCAATAAAATTGAGGTGGTCGTTTTTGATAAAACCGGGACGTTAACAAAGGGCGAGCCGGAAGTGACTGATATTGTCAGCCTAGGCGGCAAACAAGATGAAATTTTAAGTTTAGCCGCATCTTTGGAAAAAAGCTCAGAACATCCTTTGGCTGAGGCGATTGTTAAAAAAGCTAGGTCTCAAAAGTTAAAATTAGTGGACGCTAAAGATTTCAGGGCCATTGCCGGACAGGGAGTGTCGGGAAAAATTTCCGGTCATCACGTTTTACTTGGCACTGCCAGACTAATGGAAAAAAATAACGTGCCATTAACGGCTGAAGCCGTGAAGCAAAAAAGTGACTTAGAAGATCAAGGTAAAACGGTTATCGCGGTAGCCAAAGGCAACAAAATAATTGGGCTTGTTGCCGTTGCCGATACTTTGAAAGAAACTTCCCGAGAAGCAGTTCAGCGCTTGCAGGCAATGGGAATTAAAACGGCTATGATTACCGGTGATAATTCGCGAACGGCGCGAGCAATTGCCAAGCAGGTAGGAATTGAAAAAGTCTTAGCCGAAGTTTTACCTGAAGGCAAAGCTCATCAAATACAACTGTTACAAAAAGAAAGCAAAAAAGTAGCTATGGTGGGGGACGGCATTAATGATGCCCCGGCCTTAGCGCAGGCTGATTTAGGTATTGCCATGGGCGGCGGGACTGACATTGCGATTGAAGCGGGCGGCGTGGTTTTAGTCAAAGATGATGCCCGCGACGTTGGCCGTAGTATTTTATTGAGTAAAATAACCATGGCTAAGATTAAACAAAATATGTTTTGGGCGCTATTTTATAATAGCGTCGGTATCCCGATCGCCGCTTTGGGGCTTTTGCGAGCCGAACTTGCAGGTCTCGCGATGGCGTTAAGCAGTGTCTCGGTGGTATTAAATTCTTTATTGTTAAAAAGAAAAAAATTAGATTAGCCGATTTTTTTGCCAAAAAAATTTTATCGTAATATAATTAAATTGTATTAGAGCATTATTAGTTTTTTATGGCACATGTGAAAAGCGCTGCCAAATTTATGGCCTTGGGAATTTTGCTAAGTTTTTTGATTGCGCCAGCAACCTATGCAATTCACCAAAACGGCGGCGCCTTGTCATATTACCCTGAATTTATAGCTTCAGGAATCTGACTTATTAGCGTTGTTTACCTGTTCATTCTTTCTCGCGGCCTGGGAAAGATTTTTAAAACCGGTTCGGCAATTATTGCTGCCGGTATTTTATTTTTGTCGTTAGGCGGAATCACTTTAGGAATAGAAGAGCTGTATAACTTACAGGACAATTTGGTCATTGAATTACTATTTGAAATTTTTATACTAGTCTGTGCAATTTTGCTTGTAGCCGGGCCAATTATAGTTGCCAGGCGTCTTAAAAATCAGATGCCGAAAAAATAATCAGACGTAAAGTAATTTATGACAGATTCTTTATACCAGGATCTAGTTGAGTTGTTTGTCCAAATCGTTGGGCTTAATGCCGAAAAACAGATTAGAGCTATGTATGAGGACTCAAGCGAAGATAGGCAAGAGCTGATTAAACTTGCCCGTAAAACCTTTCCCAGTTTTGTGGGTGAAAAAAAGTCAGACGCACTTATTTCTAATGTATTAGAAAAGCATAGCGTCAAGGATAAGGTTGAAACATGATATTTTTAGCAAATTATGATAAACTAAGATTTACAGGAGGAACCTCAATTTTAGTTTCAATCTTATGACGCAACCCAATAAGCGCTTAAGCGTAATTGTGATCGCTATTTTATTAATAGTAGTGGTTGGATTGATTTGGTATTTTAACCGAATTACTGAAACGGTGTATTCTTCTGACACCGTTTTGCCAACAACTTTTATTGCGGAAGACGAAAGGGTCATTTTGGAAAACGATTCAAAATTGATGGTTCAAGGAGATCTGACGGTGAATGGAGATTTATGGTGCCGAAATGGCGCTTTGAATGTTATGGTAACTGGAAATTTATCGGTCAACGGGAAACTTCGCTGTGAGATTGAAAATGCTTCCGGATTAGGACTTGGCGTTAATTTAGTCGCTCAAGGCAACGTTGAATTTGCTCGTGATTCAGTCGTAACAACCAACGGCCATGTGCAAGTAGTTGACAATGAATCTAGGCTGGCAACCACTCAAACAGCGATTGATGAACTTTTTGAAGATACGGGTTTAAATAATGATAATGGTACGGGAGTAGGCCCATTTATACCAATAGATTTAGCGCCTGGACAGCAAGCTTTAAATGTTGATAGTTCAAATTACTATCAGCCGGTTTTAGTTGATCAAGCTGGAAATAAATTATTACCAACTTTATCACATGGTTTGGTTAAAGCTGCTTCAGCGCAGGAGCCGGCAACAGATATTCAAGGCGGTGATGTGCCTTGGACCATAAAGATCGGCGGTAAATGGGTAGTTGGCTCGCCTGGGTTAGAACCGCCATACGATATTAATATCCCAACACCGCCTGAAGAGATTAAAAAAATTATTATTGCCTATAACTTTGGTCCAGGAAAGGATGTTAACATTTCCAATTTATACTTGTCTGGCCCTGACGGCCGTCCAGGTGCTAATGACGAAGGGGCAAGCTGTGATGCCAAGGGCGCGAAAGGGGAGGACGCTTTTAGGTTAAATGTTCAGGCGGCAAATATTACAATTAATGATTTTACTTTGAGGATGGGTAATGGAGGGGACGGCGGATCGGCAGTATCTCAAATTAATTGTGATCCGGGCAAAGCTACCGGCGGTGAAGGCGGTGAGCCGGGTAATATAAAAATGCGAACTACCGGCAGCTTTAAAATTGTCGGAGCTTTTAAGATAATTCCTGGCCTTGGCGGATTTGGCGGAGAAGCAATTGCGGCTGGAAAGCCAGGCGAAAATACGTGTGACGGTGAAAAAGGAGGGGATGCTATTGCTACCGGGGGTAAGGGCGGAGATAACAAGAAAGGATTAAAAACGGTACGGGTTGAAGGTGTAAACAATATTGAAATTACAGGGTTGCTTGCCGGAGACGGTGGCGATGCTTATGCCCACGGAGGGGACGGCGGTAATGGTTCAGAATGCGGATGCGATGGAGGTCCGGGCGGTAAGGCTACTGCTACTGGTGGAGAAGGCGGGACAGCAACTTCCCGCACCGTTCAATCAACTGGTGGTAATGGCGGCGATGCTGAAAGTTATCCAGGTAAGGGCGGCAATGGCGGGTCATGTACAGAGTTAAAAGCGGGCGGCAATGGGGGTAAGGGAGGAGATGCTGAAACTGATGGTGGTAAAGCTGGCAGTGGCAGAACGGCCGACGGGGTTGATGGTATGGCTTTAGAAGAAGCCGGCGGCAATGGCGGTAATGGCGGCGATGGTTGCGAAGAAGGCAAGGGCGGTCCGGGCGGAAATGGCGAACCAAAAGGCCAAGACTGGAATGACGGTAAAAATATCTGTCCAACTGACACTAACTCCAATACAGGAGTGTCAGTACCAGGCGATAATTCTACGGTGAGTTCAGGCGATGAAATTGAAACCGAACTTGTGCAAATGAAACTTTCCGCCCCATCCATTTTTTACAAACACGGCATTGGCATCAACGATTGTCCTGACCCAATGGGCACGATTACAGTTGAATTACCGCGTCCGGGTACCGTCAGCTTAGATA
>PEZZ01000042.1:0-1951 GCA_002773845.1 Candidatus Buchananbacteria bacterium CG10_big_fil_rev_8_21_14_0_10_42_9 | reverse complement strand
CCGCAACTACCTAGCGTACCGACTGAAATTATTTCTTTACCGTTGGATTTTAATTGCAATATTACTGATTTTTCAACTCATAAAGAATCAACGCGAGTTACAGTCCATGGGCAAAGCGCGGATGGCACATCATTTGCTGATTCCTTCTTTGAGATATTCGTAGACATAGAGTTGCCAGGGGACTTGAATTAGAACTCAACGCAATCAAAAAAGCAGCCCTGTCTCCCAAAGCTGCTTTTTAATAGCTTGAAAAAATGTGCTTATTCCTGTAATGTGCTAAAGCTACCAGTGGCAGAAAGGAGGCCATATGGGTGGACACGATCCTTACGCACGTTGCCTTCCGATCCGACAGGTGGACGAACCGGAACTGTACGATTTCGTCCGGTCTAAGCTCGACGAGCTGGCAGACTTACTGGATGGATTGGATGTGGCCCGATGTGAAGGATGGAAGGGAAAAGTTCGTTCACCGACGGTCGCAATTTGGTTCTCGGACTCTGCCCCCGAGGGCCAGCTGAAAAAGCAAAAGCAAAAGTTGCTGGAGGCTCTTCTCGTACGGATGCAAGAACACCAACGAGAGGCAGCTTTGTGAGAAGCAACCAACATCTTATTCGTGGCCAGTGCCTAAGATTGGAGGACCTTAGGCATATCCAAATGCAACTTACATCTTTTCATTCCCGGCTTGATCGGGGATCCAGAAGTTTAACTGGATTCCAGTTGCCACGGGAATGACATTTAAAGTAGGTTGTTTTTGGTTTGAGTTATGCACAGATTTTTCCCTTGACCTCTTTTCATGACTATTTTATTAACGGTATAATTATAGCGGTTAGTATTGAGGTTTGGCTTGCTCATTTTATTAAGACACCTTGGTCGGGGTGCGACTACGGCAAGTGAGATGATCGCTAACCACTTTAAGACTAATGTCACTCAGATGGCAAAAAAGAAAGCAGCCGCTAAGAAAAAAACCGCTAAGAAAAAGAAGTAACGGTTTTCGTAAATAGCCTAACCCCTCATCTAAATTATAGATGGGGGGTTAGGCGTATTTTGTTAATATTGCCTAAGCTATCAATTAGGCCAAATCTTCCAAAGTGATTTCAGTGTAGTCTTTAATTGTTTTATCGGCCTGGTGCAGTTCTTCGGGGGTGTGAGTAGTTGTTATGCCAATAACTTTCATGTCGGCGTTTTTACCAGAAGCTACACCTGAAAGAGAGTCTTCAAAAACGATGCAATATTTTGATTTCACTCCTAGTTTTTTTGCTGAGAGCAGATAAATTTCTGGGTCAGGTTTGCCTTTAGTAACATCATGTTGCGCGGTTATGGCATTAAAAAAGCTACGGGAATTTGTTTCGTTGAATAATTGTTCCACGTTTTCAATTGGGGATGAGGTTGCCAGGGCAGTTGGAATGTTATTCCTCTGGCATTTTTTCAAAAACTCTTCTAGGCCGGCAATTAATTTTGATTTACCTTTGTACAATTCCCGGTATAATGCCGGTTGTTCGGCACTTAATTGCTCAAGTTCTTTCCCAGTAATTTTTTTGCCTAGTAAAATTTGCACGATTTCAGGGTTGCGCCGGCCGGAGATTTTTTCATCAAAAATTTTTTTGGTGACTGTGACCCCATGTTTTTTGCCAAATTCCATCCAGGCTTTTTCATGATAGCTGACGTTATCTACAATTACTCCGTCCATATCAAAGATGCAAGCCAGCTTAGGTACCGTCATTTTTTAAAAGTTTGGAGTACTTAGCTTTAAATTTGGCGAGCTTGGGGTTGATGACAATTTGGCAATATCCTTGATCCGGATTTTTTTTATAGTATTCGTGGTGGTATGCTTCAGCTTCAAAAAATGTATCCAGCGGTTTAATTTCAGTTACAATTTTTTTGTTGTAAACTTTGTCTTTTGATAATTGCGCAATAAATTTTTCAATAGTTTCTTTTTGAGCATCGCTAGTGTAAT
>PEZZ01000041.1 GCA_002773845.1 Candidatus Buchananbacteria bacterium CG10_big_fil_rev_8_21_14_0_10_42_9 | reverse complement strand
AGCCCCAGCCACCCCCAAGCGTGCCGTTTGCGCCATCTGAAGAAATTGTGCCGTTATTAGTAATGGAACCAGTTGCAGTGATCGCAATTATACCGCCGCCATCACCCCCGGTTGACCCAGATCCGCCGCCGCCAGAACCATAATCATTCGGGTTTTCAGAATCTCCGTTGTATGTTCCGATAGTTACCCCGGTGCTACTATTTCCTCCGTTTCCGCCATAGGCTCCGCCGCCGCCCGATTCTCCGCTACCGGCCCCGCCGCCGCCCGGGCCCGATCCGGCAGTAATGGCCGCGCCTCCGGCGTAGCCTTTGCCATCACTAATAATTTGCGAAGTGCCATCAATTGTTAAATGATCAACTGTAATGGCCGCATTACCGGCAAGTATTGATGAAGAAGTGTCAATTTCTAAATTTTCACTTGATTGATTAAAAGTAAACGAATCCTGATCACCGGTGGTTAAAGTACTGCCAGTTAACTGTAAATCACCGTTGGCGTTAAAAGTTATATCTCCTGAAGTTGTAATGACTGTGGTGTCAAGAGTAGTTGTGGCTGTACTGAAATTTGTCATATTAACATCCGTCACGGTCGTCAAAGTTAGATTGTCAATATCTAAAGTGTCGGCGTTGTAGTCAAGATCATAAGTTGATGCCGTACCGTACCACGTCTGTGAACCGCCTGAAGATGTCGTCGTCGCATTAATGGTTGTGTCGGCGTCAAAATAAATATTGCTCGCTGCGTTTATGGTTAAAGTGTCAAAAGTCCATGGCCCATTGCCTGATTTCCAGTACCAGCCATCTTCAATTGTTAGGTTGTTATTGCCGGCATCGTAAATTCCAATTGTGCCATTGGCTCCGTTTGTGGCTGATCCCGGGCCCGATCCGCCAGTCGCGGAAAAGGTCGCGGTTGAAGTTGAAGTGCCTGAATAAGAAATATAAATTCTTCCCCCAGATCCACCACCGCCATCATTGGTAGTATCTGCGCCATCGCCGCCGTTAGCGGTGTAGCTACCTGATCCGCCTAAATCAGCTGTGGTTATTTTAATCGCGCCTCCCGCTCCTCCGCCTGAGCCCCAGCCACCCCCAAGCGTGCCAGCGTCTCCGTTTGATGAAATAGTGCCGTTATTTGTAAAACCGCTAGACACATTAAAAACAATTGCGCCGCCGCCATCACCCCCGGTTGACCCGGATCCGCCGCCGCCAGAACCAGGCGAAATTGGATCTTCAGCATCTCCATTAAAAGTGCCAATAGTTACCCCGGTGCTACTATCTCCTCCGTTTCCACCGTAGGCACCGCCGCCGCCAGATTCTCCGTTACCGGCTCCACCACCGCCCGGGCCAGATCCGGCAGTAATGGCATCGCCTCCGGCGTAGCCGTAGCCCGTGGCGGTGATAGCTGAACCTGGATCCACGGTCACGTTGGCAGCCGTAATGTTAATCGGCGTAGTAGTTGAATTAACACTTAAAGTAGTATTATTGCTAACTGATATTGTGCCAGAACAAGTTAAATCAGAAGCAAGAGTTAAATTATCAGCAATATCAAGATCACTGCAACTGCCGGTAGTAAACGAAACTGCAGTTGAATAATCGGACCAGGCACATCCAAAATATCTAACTCTTACGTAATAAGTGGTATTAGAATCTAAAAAGGTTTCCCCTGCCAGGTCGTTTTGAAAAGTAAAATTGGCCGCATTGACTGTGGTTGATGTTTCAGCACTGCCGGCAGTTCTAGTTGCCACGATTGTGGTATCAGCCGCCACGGTGTAAAAAGAGTCCGGACTATTTTGATTATTGTACTCAGTTGAAGCCCAAGTTTGAGTAATCGTGCTATTACGTACTCTAATTTCGTCCAATTCACCTTCCCAATAAACGCCATCATAATCGCCGTACCTGCCAATTGTTGCGTCAGAAGCAGTCCCAGTTGGCATCACGCTGTCTGACCTACTGCCACTTTGGTAGGCAGCACCATTTACATATATATATGCATTAGATGAGTCAGTCGTGGCTATAAGATGATGATAAGTATCATCATCTTGATTTTGGGTGCCTCCGCACAATGTAGATGAATAAGCCGTTTCCGCCGAATTAATAGTATAGTGGCAGGCTGTTCCTAAATTATTAACTTCCAACACCCAGGCAGAGTCAGCATAACCAGCGCCAGTAGATTTAACTAAAATTGATCCTGTAGCAGCATCGTCGGGAGTTTTAAACCAAGCACTCATGGCGTGATTGTCTGTTACATCAAACCCGGAACCCAAACTAATATAATCGTTGGTGGTGAATGTATACGCTTTTCCGGCTAATTTTGAATCGCTACTTAACGCCGGTCCGTTGACAGTGCCAGTATTGCCATTGCCCGTTGAATCAGTCGCGTCAGCTTGGAAGTGATATACGGCCTTGTAGTCGCTCCAAACATTATTTCTGCCATATGTATCAGTCGCCCCGTAAGCTGAAGCATCTGGATTTCCATAGTAGATATAAAAAACGGTGTCGGTGCTATTAGACAAAGAAGGCGCTTTAAAATGCAATTCTCCCGTGCTTGACCCTGTATTTATGGCTACAACTTCAATCGGTACTTCAGTAGTGCCGTCGGATGTAGTGACGCGAATATCTGCTCCGTTTGACTTGACGGTCGTAAAAAAAGACGCGCTCATGTCTGACAAGTCCACGTAAACCGGAAAATTTGTTAAATCCGCGCCAACTTGGGTATTGTCAATCGTGAGCTTTTCGCGGCTAGACCAAGCGCCATCATACCAACCTAAAGTTAAAATATCCCATTTAGTATTGGTGTGGCTACCAGTGCCAGAGTAGGCAGAGCCAGTAATATCTGGATTGATAGAAACGTCAGTAGCGCCTTCTGTTGGTGAAGAAATACTTGGCGTGTCTGGGTCAGCGTAATAAGTAAAGCCGTTAGTTAAAGTATCGCTTTGGGCATCTGAATTCTCGTAGTAAACATCAACCGCGCCGGCGGCATGCGCCGGTGTGGTAGCTGTTGATTGCGTCGCGCTTTGGTTAGCTTCATTGGTGGCATCAGTCCCTCCAAATTTCACTACCGGGGTACCCGAAAAACTTGTGCCATTCAAAGTCACGCTTTCACCGCCAGATGTACTGCCACAATTTGGGGAAACCGAAGTTAAGTCGGGGGCAGGGCTGCCGCCAGAGCCGCCACAACAACTTTCGGCAAAAAATAAAGGAATGGCGGTCAAGATTACCGCCGCCATAAATATTAAGATTAAATATGCAAAGATCGCTTGATTTGTTTTTAGTTTGTGTATCATGTTTAATCTAGCCTATTTTTTATTTTAAGTATAAAATATTATACCACATTTTTACGTTTGCGACCAAGGATAAGGTTATGGAAAAAAATTAAACCTATAATCATCGCAGATAACCCAACAATCCAGTTTCCAAACCTGACAAAAGCGGTTTTGTTTTGGAGAGGGGTGATATCGGCATAGATTACTTTTGGATTTCCAATAGATGCTTGGCTTACAATTCGTCCTAAGCTATCAACCACAAATGAACCTTCCCAATTATTCGGCCGGATTAAAAACCTGTTTACTTCTACGGCCCTAACTTTTGCCATGTCGATTAATTGCTTAGATAACATGTGGTCACCTTTAAACACGGAATGGGAAGCAACATTGACTAACACTTGCGCGCCCTGATTTACAAAATCGCGGTATAAGTTGCCCGAAGAAATTTCTGAGCAAAAATTACCACCAATATTAACATCGTTATAATTGACGACTTTCGTCTCGCCGCCTTTTTTGTAGGCTCGGTATTTATTAAAATTTTCTACAAATTTACTTTGCCCAAAAATTTTTGCTGGCCAGGTCACTAAATAAGGCAAATACTCACCGTTGGGATATAGTAATTGTTTTTGATACTGCCGATACTGACCATTAGCTAAATCAAAATAAAATATAGTGGAATAGGCATCTCTATTTTGCTTGATCACCGGACCTGAATCAATAATCAGCTTATCGGTGCCGCCTAATATATTGGACAAATATTCTTGCGCGCTTGATTCTTGGTTTAAATTAAAACGCCTCAAAAAATTACTTCCTTCCGGCAATACTATTACATCCGGGTCAAGCCCGTCATCTTTAATTTGGGTAATAATTTCTTTTTGTCGCTCAAACTCGTCTAATTGTTCATCCAGCGTATAGTTGAAATGAGATTTGAATTGAGTATTGACCAAGGCAAATCTTATTGATTGATCGCCGTGCCTAAAACTTGAATTACTGATATAAATATCTAAAAATACAAATATAAAAATTAAGGCCGCAAAAATAAGAAATTTTGTTTTCAATTTTACGTTTTTGAAGTCAAGTATAAATAGGTAGACTAAAAAGCCGACCAAAACAACGAAAAATGATAACAAATACCCGCCTCCAAAGCGCGCTAATTGCAATAAAAAAGTATTGTTCGCCAAAGCGTACCCAAGTAAGGCCGGGGTCCAATGCGGCCCCAAAAGCGAACTTTCGCTCCAATAAAATAGTGTGTACCCCCAAGCCCTTAGATATTCCAACAAAACCCAAAGCGACGGGAATAAAAATAAGTTAATTAAATTAGCGGTTTTTATTTTATAAACTAGCAAGCCCCACAAAGCAATAAAAATTGAAAGAGCAAAAAGTGATGTTACCCAATAATAGCTAATTGCCGCCACGCCGGCATAAGGGTTACTAATACCGGCCCAATCCATCGGCAGTGCCGCCCAAAACCAATTTTGAGAAATGCCTATGAATATTACGCCCATTAGCCAGGCGTGCAAAAATGCAGCACGCGGATTTTGGCAAACTCTAAGCAAGTAATAAATGATCGGCCCCAGGCCGAAAAATAATAGCGGCCACAAATAAGAAAAATTATACCCCAACCCAAGCAATACGCCTGCAAGAATTGTCAAATACGATTTATTTTTGGCAAAATAGTCCCTCACCAAATATAAATTAGCTTGGTAATAAAAGTATGGTCGCGGTTGCCTCTATGTCGGTTCCAGAACTAAGTTCATCATAGCTATCAGCCGGGCAATTACTAGTGCCTCCGCCAGAACCGCCAGCCCAACTTTTTTGATCGCAAGTTTGATTCCTAAACCGGGTAACAAATTCTGGCCAACTGACACTATCCCCTCCTCCGTACTCAACCACAACCGTTACGCGCTGAGTTGACGGGTCGTCCTCTCCAGAATTACAGCTGCCAGCGTGGGTAGCTACAATATTGCGGCTGGAAGTATCCCGGCAGACATTATGAACGTAAAAATAACGCGTATAAGCTTGCCCGTCTATAGTAACGGTTTCAGTGTCGGTGGTGGTGGTTAACTGACCTGGTGTTTCGCTATGTTCGGCAATAT
>PEZZ01000040.1:11560-12522 GCA_002773845.1 Candidatus Buchananbacteria bacterium CG10_big_fil_rev_8_21_14_0_10_42_9 | reverse complement strand
TGGAGGTGGAACTGGTCTAGTACCGATGATGAGATTGCTGACTTGTGTTAGGCCCGAAGACGATGTAACTGTTTTAATTGGTGCAAAATCAAAAGATGAAGTGTTCTTTGAAGATTTAGCAAATAATTTGTTAAAAAATAATTCTCACAAAGTAATTGTCACTACTGATGATGGATCATATGGTGAAAAAGGATTTGTTACTGATATGGTTGAAAAACTAGTCACCAAAAATCATTTTGATGGAGTGTATACATGTGGACCTGAAAAAATGATGTACAAAACTGTTAAAATATCCCATTCAAAAGGGTTGTTTGTACAAGCCAGCCTTGAACGCATGATGAAATGTGGTGTTGGAATTTGTGGAAGCTGCTGTATGGGTGAAGATTTGGTTTGTAGAGATGGTACTGTGTTTGATGGAACTCATTTACTGTCAAACAAAGAATTTGGTCAATTTCATAGAAATAAGGCTGGAATTCTAGAAAATTATTAAGTTTAACCAGCAAGGTTTAAAATAAATCAATAAATTATTGCGTTGAAGAGCATTGGGTACCCCAAAAATTGTATTAACCGCTGATCGTACTTTAATGTCGCCTTATCGTGGATTATCATTAGCTACTTTCTTCGGATGTGCACCTGCATTAGACCCTAATCGTGATAAAAACAGTCTTTTGTATAAAATTCTAGGAAATCAGGTAACCCCAAAAATTCTATTCCAATTATAAAAAATCCTCTTGATAATGCTCCAAGTAGTGAATATATTAGCGTAGTTGATAAAGAAATACTTTATCCTGAATCAAATAAATAATTAAATGGTTCTCAAAAATTTTTGTGATGGTAGAAGAAACGCCTCACAAGTAGTGTCTCCTGCCTTAGCTAAAATTAGAACACTTTTTGGGCTAAGAACATCGCGGCGGCGGAAATTATGCCGGCGGATAAATTATCATCAACTCCCAGCGGCAACA
>PEZZ01000040.1:0-11521 GCA_002773845.1 Candidatus Buchananbacteria bacterium CG10_big_fil_rev_8_21_14_0_10_42_9 | reverse complement strand
TTTCCAAAGACAAAGACGAACCAAAGTGGATGCTAGATTTACGTTTGCGCGCATTAACGGAGTTTGAACAAAAACCCATGCCTACTTGGGGTCCGTCTTTAGATAAATTAGATTTGAATAGTATTCGTTATTATGGCAAAGCCACCGATGAGACCGAAAAAACTACATGGTCAGAAGTGCCCCAAGACATCAAGGACACTTTTGACAAACTTGGAATTCCGGAAGCTGAGCGCGAGTATTTGGGCGGCGTGGGCGCGCAATATGAAAGCGCGATGGTGTATCACAGCTTAAAACAAGATCTTTCTGATCAAAGTGTGATTTTTGAAAACATGGATACAGCGCTAAAACAATATCCAAATATAGTTAAAAAATATTTCATGACCAAATGCGTGCCGATTTCCGATCATAAGTTTGCCGCTCTGCACGGCGCGGTGTGGTCCGGCGGCACGTTTATTTATGTGCCTAAAGGAGTAAAAGTGGAATTGCCGCTGCAAGCTTACTTTAGAATGAATTCGGAACTAATGGGACAATTTGAACATACTTTAATTATCGCAGACGAAGGCTCACAAGTTCATTACATTGAAGGTTGCTCGGCGCCGCAATATACTAAAAATTCTTTGCACGCAGGCTGTGTGGAAATTTATGTGGGTAAGCACGCGCGGGTGCGTTATAGCAGTATTGAGAATTGGAGTAAAAATACATTTAACTTAAATACTAAGAGGGCGGTGGTTGACGAGAGTGGATTAATTGAATGGGTTAACGGCAATATGGGCAGCGGAGTAACCATGTTGTATCCGTCCAGCATTTTGAAAGGCCGGAAAGCCCGCTCAGATTCAGTCGGCATTGCTTTTGCCGGCTCCGGCCAGCATCAAGACACTGGCAGTAAAGTAATTCATTTAGCGCCTGATACGGCTTCTACTATTAGAAATAAAAGCATTAGCAAAGATAACGGTATTTGTACTTATCGCGGGTTAGTCAGAATCGTTGATGGCGCGACCAACGCCAAATCCAGCGTTGTTTGCGATGCTTTGTTGGTAAATGATAATTCGGTTTCGAACACTATTCCAAATATGGAAATACGCGAAAAAAAATCAGACATGGTGCATGAAGCCGTGGTTGGCAAAATTTCTCAGGCGCAAATTTTTTACCTAATGTCTCGCGGCTTAAGTGAAGATGACGCGAAAAAAATGATTGTCAGCGGTTTTATTGATCCCATTACCCGAGCATTGCCTGGCGAGTATTCAGTGGAATTGAATCGGCTAATTGAATTGGAGATGGAAGGAGCAATCGGATAATGGTAAATACGCAAGAGCAAACTTTAAAATTAAGCCGAGCGTTTGGCGAACCAGAATTTGTTGCCAAGCATCGCCAAGCCGCAGCTAAAATTTTGGCTAGCCAATCAATGCCAACTTTTAAATATGGCCAAGGTATTGTAGTTAAGCCAAGAAATTTTAAATTAGAAAATTTATCAATTGACGCTGAAATTGAGTTAGTTAAAATAGAAAGCCAGCCGGGCGTAACTTTACGCGCTATAAGCCCAAAAGATTCTAAATATTTGTTTGAGACGGTTAATTTTTCTGATAACTACTTTATTAATTTACAAAAAGCTTGGTTTAATCGCTCGGCGGTGTTGGAGATTGCGCCTCAGACTAGATTGAATAAACCAATTGAGATAGATTTATTGTTATCTAAGTCTTCTCACATAGATTATGTTTTGGTGTTAGTTGGTCAGGGGGCGAACGTTGAAATTATTGAGCACCAAAAATCAAATCAGCCTGTATTTAGAAGTTCGCTAATTGAGGTGGTGGTGGGTGAAAATGCCGAAGTTCAATATTCTTTAATACAATCGTTAAATTTAAAATCAACGGCCTTTGATACGCGCCGGTCAAAAGTATTTGCCAATGGGAGAATTAATTGGCAGTACGTTTTGTTAGGCAGTGATTTTCATAAACTTGAAATTGGCGCCAATTTAGTGGATCAGGGAGCCGAAGCTCAAAGTAATGGTTTAATTTTTGGCAGTGGCGAACAAAAGTTTAATATTAACAATTCAACTAAGCATGAGTCACCATTGACTCAAAGCCTTATGAATTTAAGCGGCGTGGCGCGCGATTCATCAAATTTATTTGCCTGGGGTTCAATTGATATTGGCGCTTTAGCTAAACAATCGGTAGCTGATGAAAAAATTGACATGTTGGTGATGAGTGAAAAAGCGCAAGCCAACGCTATCCCTGATTTATTTGTGGCGACTAACGATGTGCAATGTGGCCACAGCGCGTCAATTAGCCAGCTAGATAGCGACAAAATATTTTACCTGCAAAGCCGCGGCGTTGACCAGCGGTTGGCAACTAAACTTTTAATTAACGGGTTTATTGAGCCAGTGGTTAAAAATTTCAAGTTAGATGAACGAAGCCAAACTATAATTCATGATAAGGTCAACCAAATAGCCTAAATGTTTAACGTCGAAAAAATTAGACGGGATTTTCCGATTTTAAAGCAAAAAGTTAATGGCCAACCATTAGTGTATTTTGATAATGCTAATACTACTCAAAAACCAAAAGCGGTCATTGAGGCGGTAACTAATGTTTATAGCGTTTATAACGCCAACGTTCATCGGGCGATGCATAGTTTAGGGGTAAAAACTACGGTCGCCTATGAGGGCGCACGCCAAATTTGCGCTGATTTTATTCACGCTGAAACTAGTGAAATCATATTTACTTCCGGCGCTACTGCCGCACTTAATATTTTAGCCTATGGCTTAGGTAAAAAATTAAAGCGCGGGGATGTTATTTTAGTTTCCGCGATGGAACATCACAGCAATTTTGTGCCGTGGCAACAAATCGCCAAAGCGGCCGGGGCTACGTTGCAATTAATAGAAGTTGATAAGGCCGGACAGTTAGTAATTAATGAAAAACAATTTACAAATAATGTTAAGATTGTGGCAGTGACTTTGATGTCGAATGTTTTTGGCACTATTACCGATGTTAATAAAGTTGCGAAGCTGGCGCATAAAGTTGGGGCTAAAATAGTAGTTGACGCGGCCCAAGGAGCGGCTCATGTGCCAATTGATGTGGCCAAATTAAATTGTGATTTTCTGGCTTTTTCGGGACATAAGATGCTCGGGCCAACCGGCATTGGTGTGCTGTATGGCAAAAAGGAGTTGCTAGAAAATTTAGACCCCTTGATGTTTGGCGGTGAAATGATTTTAGAGGTTAAAGTAGAAGAGACTATTTTTAATGATGTGCCTTACAAATTTGAAGCCGGGACAACTAATATCGCCGGTGCAATTGGCTTGGGCGCGGCGATAAAATATTTGCAATCAGTCGGTTTGGAAAATATTTATCGGCAAGAACAACAGCTTTTAATTTATTTATTTAAACAGTTAAAAGGTATTCCAGAAGTTCAAGTGGTTGGGGGCACTAATACAAGCCGGCGGGGCGGAGTGGTAACTTTTATTTTAAAAACTAAAGACGGACAAGTAATCCATTCACATGATTTGGCCGAAGTTTTAGATAGTTTCGGTATCGCTATTCGCGGCGGCCATTTTTGCGCTATGCCATTGATGGCTAAATTGGGCATAGTGGGAGCTTCACGGGCAAGTTTTTATTTGTATAATACAGAAACCGAAATTGATGTGTTTGTGAAAGCGTTAATTTACGCTCGGGATTATTTTTCAAAATAATATGAAATTATTTAGTCATTTCAAGGAGCGAATTACGATGAGCGACGCAGTCATCTCTTGTATAGTAGAGATTGCGACGCTTCCCGAGTCTGACTCGATTCGCTCGCAATGACAGTGGGGTAAATATGTCTTTTGATCAATTATACCAAGAACAAATTTTAGACCATTATAAGAACCCTAGAAATTTTGGTGAGCTTCGTGGCGCCACCGTTAAGTTTAAGGATTTTAATCCGTCTTGCGGGGATGAAGTGGAGATGCAGTTTGTTATAAGCGATAAGACAATTTCTGAAGTTAAATTTCATGGCCGAGGTTGTGCCATATCGCAAGCGGCGGCGTCTTTGTTAACTGATAAAATAAAAGGCCAACCAATCAAGTCAGTAAAAAAAATCGGTAATGATGAGATGTTTGAATTGCTCGGCGTGAAGCTAAGCCCAATGAGAGTTAAGTGCGGCTTGCTCGCTTTGAAAGCCACCGAAAAGGCGTTACAAAAATATTTACCCCGTTAAAAATGGGGACCAGCAAATGATTATATGACTAAAGAAAAAAATATTTCTGAAGGGGTGAATAAATTAGAAGTTAAAAATTTATCCATTGCTACCGATGACGGCAAAGACATAGTCAAAAACGCCAGTTTAAAAGTTGATTCTGGCGAAGTGGTAGTTTTAATGGGCCCAAACGGTTCTGGCAAAAGTACTTTGGCCAATGCCATTGTCGGTAATCCAAAATTTGAAGTTACTTCTGGTGAAATTATTTTAAATAAAAAAAAGTTAAACAAATTGTCGCCGGATAAAAGAGCTAAGCATGGCTTATTTATGTCGTTTCAGTACCCAAGCGAAATACCGGGAGTCAGCATGGCAAACTTTTTGCGGACGGCTTGGAATAATTTGCACGAGCAAGTAATTTCAGTCTCAGATTTTAAGAAGTTATTAGAAGACAAGATGGGCCTGCTAAAAATTCCAAGTGATTTTGCGCACCGCTATTTAAATACTGGATTTTCAGGCGGGGAGAAAAAGAAAAGTGAAATTTTACAGTTGGCTGTGCTTGAGCCTAAATTCGCGATCTTGGATGAAACCGACTCGGGCACTGATATTGATTCTTTACAAGTGCTTGCCGGCGGCATAAATCAGGTTAAGCAAAACACTAACATGGGCATACTATTAATTACCCATTACAACCGAATTTTACAATATATTAAACCAGACAAGGTTTACGTCATGGTTAATGGTATAATAGTCAAGGAAGGTAAGTCTGATTTAGTGCAAGAAATTGAAACTAACGGATATAAATTGTTTGTAAAGTAATATGGCCTCAAAACCTATCCTTCAAGTAAAAAATTTAAATGTTCAACTTGGTGGGCACGATGTTTTGCGGGATATAAATTTTACGATTGAGCCAGGTGATATCGCGGCCGTGATTGGGCCCAATGGGTCTGGCAAATCCACATTATTGCGCGCTATTTTGGGGTTAGTGCCGCATCAAGGGGATATTACTTATGCGGGTAAGCCGATTACTCCAAGGCAGTTGCAAAAAATCGGCTATGTGCCGCAGTATTTTGAATTTGACCGGACATTGCCCATTGCTTTGTGGGATTTTATGCGCCTGTGGCAAAAAAAGTATGACCGTAAAAAAATTGGTAAGTTATTAGATCATTTTAATTTAATTCCCAAAGCCAATATTAAAATTGGAAATTTATCAGGCGGACAGCTACAGCGTTTGTTTATCGCTCGGGCGTTACTAAACGATCCCAAAGTTTTACTTTTGGATGAGGCGACTGCCGGAGTCGACGTTGCCGGCGAAGAAGACATTCACGAGATCATCGGCCATTTAAATGATGTCCATAAGCTGACTGTAATTTTTATTTCGCATGAGATTGGGGCGGTATATGATTATTCGACAAAAGTTTTGTGTCTAAGCAATAAACTTGTTTGTTTTGGCGCAACTCATCAGGTTTTAAACAAGCAAGTGCTAGCTGATTTATTTTTAGATACACACCTCGCGGCCGTTAAACATGGCGGCAAAAAACACAAACACCATCATGCTTGAGATTTTACAATTTCCGTTTATGCAGCGCGCTTTAATCAGTGGTACGGTTTTGGCGTTACTGCTTGCCGTACTGGGAGTATTTGTGGTGATTAAAAAAATGTCATTTTACAGCGAAGGTATAGCGCACGCGTCGCTTGCGGGCGTGGCGATTGGAGTGTTGCTTTCTTGGAATCCGTTAGTCACCGCGTTAATTTTTACGGCGGGGCTGGCGACGTTAATGTGGTTTATTCAAAAAAAGACGACTATTTCAGCTGATTCTTCGATTGGTATTTTATTTACTAGCGGCATGGCGTTAGGAATTTTACTTATGAGCCTACAGCGAGGGTATCAACCGGAACTTATCAGTTTTTTGTTTGGTAATATTTTATCCATTACCAATGCCGAATTAATTTTAATTGTGGTTTTGTCTGTAGTTTTTTTAATATTTTTAGTCCGTCAATTTAAACAGCTAGTCATCATTGCCTTTAATACAGAGTTAGCCGAGGCGTCGGGCGCTAGAGTAGCGTTGTACGAGTGGTTATTTTACGTTATGGCCGGTGTCGCGGTTGTGTTGGGCATTAAAGTCCTGGGCATAGTGTTAGTGACGGCATTACTCGTGATTCCGGTAGCGATAGGTAAAATTGTCGCAGATAATTTAATTTGGTTTGTGATTGCAAGCGTAATCGCGGCAGAGGTGATGGTGTGGCTTGGACTTTTAGTTTCTTATTATGCCGATTTGCCAAGCGGAGCCACTATTGTGCTTGTTGGCACGGTGATTTTTATCCTGTCGATGTTTTTAAAGGATAATGCGATTAAATAAATTTATTGCTGGTTGCGGATATTGTTCACGGCGCGAAGCAGACCGATTAATTGCGGCGCGCCGCGTATTAGTTAATGGCCAAGTCGCCAGGCTTGGCACTCAAGTCAGCGTTAAAGATAAAGTTGAAGTAGATCATCAATTAATTTCAAATAAGCAAAAAAAAGTTTATTTGGCTTTTTTTAAACCGGTTGGAGTGATTACGACCACTGACTCTAAAAGCGACAACAACGTAATGGATTATGTTAATATTCCTACTCGAATTTTTCCCGTCGGTCGGTTGGATGTGGCAAGCTCGGGTTTGCTTATTTTAACTAACGACGGAGAGCTGGCGCAAAAATTGATGCGGCATGAAAATAATGTAGAAAAAGAATATGAAGTAGAAGTTGATAAAAAGGTAACGTTGGAATTTTTAAGCCAGATGGCAAGCGGCGTCCAGATTTCTTATAGCTATAAAACACTGCCGGCCAAGGTGAAAAAGTTAGGCCATAACAAATTTTCTATCATTTTAGTTGAGGGCAAGAATCGGCAAATTAGAAAAATGTGCGAGCACTTAGGCTATTCAGTGAAAAAATTAGTGCGGACAAGAATTGGGCAAGTTAAATTATTGGGTTTAAAACCCGGGGAGTGGCGCGAGTTAAAAGATTTTAAGCCTCAGCCTTAACTATATTTTGGTTCCGCGAAATTTTGTAAATGGCGTAGAGTAGCAATATGGCTCCTAAGATTTGAGACGGAGAAAGGATCACTCGGTTGATAAAGAAATCTAAAAATATAGCTGATACTGGCCAAAACATTTCACAAATGGTAGCGATGCTGGCCCGGGTTGAACGTAGGCCGGCATAGTATATAAAGACAGCCACCAAACCGGTTGAAAAAACAATCGCAATTAACGCGCCCCATTGTTGCGAGTTTATTTGAGAAATATTTGAGGCCGTGTTTAAAAGAAATAATACCGGAATTAAAATAATACTGGTTAGGCCAAACCGAATTGAGGTAAGTAATTTAAAATCAATATTGTTTAATGCCTTGCGTCCAAAAACCGTGGACGAACCCCAAGCAAAAGCGGCGCCGATCGCCAGCAGAGCCGCGAATAAAGTCGCAGAATCGTGGCTTAGGTTTGGTAAAAAGTTTTTAAAAGTAACCAGGTAGCCTCCAATTAGTGCCACAATGACGTACCACCAATATCGGTGGGATGGCTTTTCTTTTAAAATGATTATGGCCAAAGTGATTGCGAAAATTGGTTGAAGCTTTTGCAATAATATTACGACCGATAAATCGATATAGCCGACTAACCCTAAAGCTTTAGTGAAAAAGACAGTACCCAGTACTCCGCCAAGGAAAGCAACCCACAGCACGCTAAACCAATCTGTTTTAGTTATTTTTTTGAGGTTCGGCCAAAGCTTGATTAAAAATGGCAGAGTAACAATAAACCCGAGCACGTGTTCTAAAAAAACAATCAGAGTTGAAGGCAGGCTATAAAGTGATTGGCGCAAAAAACCATCCAAACTCCACAAAAAAGCCGCCAGAATAATTAAAAGCGGTCCAGTTTTAGTAAATTTTGATGATGTTGTTTCCATTAGTTTCGAAGTATAGCAAATAAAACACGCTTTGGCTAGCCTTATTAGGCTTTATGAATTTTTAGTTCGTCAAATTCGTCAACAATTTCGCCCCCAATTATTTCTTCTAAGATGTCTTCAATGGTAATAATGCCGGTAACTTCCGGCTTTGAGTTAGTCACAATAAAAAGGTGGTTTCGCTTGGCTTTAAACGCATTTAAAACGTCATCTAGGCTTCGGTCTTCGTTAACTAAAAATGCGTTTTGCCTGGCGATTTGTCCGGCGTTTTTGCGGCCGACGGCTTGCCCGACCAAATCTTTAACATACAACATGCCAATTATCTTATTTGGTGATTTGTCATAAATTGGAATTCGAGAATGGCCAGTCGCATAGATTTTTTTAACTATGTCTTGGGTAAGTTTTTGGGTGCTGCTGATGCAATACATTTTTTCCTTGGGAGTCATGACGTCTTTAACTTTCCGATTAGAAAAGCTGAGCGCTCCCTTAACAATTTTTTCTTCGTCAGCGTCAATTTCGCTTTGGAATAAGTCTTCTTGATGTTCAACTAATTTTATAATTTCCTTTCGGGAATAAACGGTGGGTATTTCTTCGCCTAACATTTTATTTAAGGTCCAGGCTATTGGCCAACAAATTGGCAATAAAATTATAATAAATAATTTAACCAGGCCGCTAAGTTTAGCGCCAAGAACCAAAGCGTGACGAGAAAACGAAGCTTGCGGCACGATTTCACCAAAAATGACAATTAAAGCCGTAGCGATTAGTCCGGCCGCAAAACCTGACGTGAGCGAACCTAGAAATATAGATAAGGTTGAGTTAACCGCGACGTTGCCAATCAACAAAGTGCAAAGCAGCAAATTGCCATTTTCTCTAATGGCGTAAACTTTTTGCGCTTGCTTATCTCCTAGTTCAGCTTTGCGTTTCAAGTCGTCTTTATTCAGGCTAAAAAAGCCAAGCGTGAGGCCAGAAAAAATGCCTGAAAGTGCGACCAGAAAAATTATTAAAACGAAGCTCATAATAAATATTATTGTATCAGACGCCTATAAATTTACCTATTTTTATATATCCTTAAAAAACTTGACAAAGTGGCTAAATTATGTAAAGATTTGCCCCTTACTAAGGGAGGACTTGTATGCGGGCCATATAAGTTATTTTTATTGATTTTTAATGAAAAAATTGGCCAATTTATCTATAGTCGTCCCGACTCTCAATGAGGCAGGTAATTTGCCGATTTTAGTCTCTAGAATTGATACTGCCTTACGCCAGGCCAAAGTCAACTACGAAATCATCGTTGTCGATGATAATTCCACCGACAACACTCGCGAACTAGCTTGGGGGCTATCCAATCAATACCCAATCTCATGCCATTTAAAACAGGGCAAGCAAGGTAAAGCTTATTCTTTACTGGAAGGTTTTGGTTACGCCAAATATGACTTGCTGGCAATTTTAGATGGTGACTGCCAGTACCCGCCAGAAGATTTGCCGGAAATGGTGTATCAAATAAACCAGGGTCATGATGTAGTAGTCGCTAATCGGGTAACTCAAAATATTCCTTGGCCTCGACGAATTGTGAGCCAAACTTTTTCTTTGATTTTTGCTAAGTGGTTACACGGGTTGGATTGCGATGTGCAGTCTGGAATGAAAGTGTTCAAAAAACAAGTTATTGATGACATTAGCTTGCACCCAACTGCTTGGACCTTTGATTTAGAATTTTTAATTAGCGCCCATAACCTCGGTTATTCGATAGGGGCAGTTGATATCATTTTTGGCTCACGCCTTTCTGGCAATTCTAAAATACATCTAGCTCGTTCTATCGCTGAAATTGGGTCTAATGCAATATATTTAAAAATTAAACCTAAGCAACCCGCCCGGATAAATCCTTATGGCCAAGACAATATGGCTGGCGCCGGCGTGGCCCACAATAAAAAACGCTTTATTACCCACACTACTTTAGAGCATCAAATATCAGCTTTAAAATCATTTGTGGGGTGGCAAAAAAGCGCGATGTTTTTGGCCCTCGTGATGATTTTGTTGGGATTATTTATTAATCCAATTATGACGGGCGTGGTAGTGATGGCGATTTTGAGTGCTTTATATTTTATCGACGTGTTGTTTAACTTGTATTTGGTCAGAAAAAGTTTAAGCCAATCGCCTGAGATTGTGGTGGGGGAGGAATTGTTGCGATCTCTTGATGATTCCGCGCTGCCAACTTACACCATTTTGTGCCCGTTGTATAAAGAATCAGAAGTTCTGCCAAACTTTTTAGAGGCAATTGAAAATTTAGAATGGCCTAAAAATAAATTGGATGTACAGCTATTACTTGAAGAAGATGATAAGGAGACTTTGTCAGCCGCCGAAGGTTTAAATTTGCCGCCATATGTTAGAACTATTGTCGTGCCTCATTCAATGCCTAAAACCAAACCGAAAGCTTGTAATTTCGGTTTGGCCCAAGCGCGCGGCGAGTATTTGGTAATTTATGATGCGGAAGACATTCCTGATCCGTGGCAGTTAAAGAAAGCCTACCTCGGGTTTCAAAAAAGTCCAGTTAACGTTGTTTGCCTACAAGCAAAATTGAATTACTTTAACCATGGGCAAAATTTGTTGACTCGATTATTTACGGCGGAATATTCATTGTGGTTTGACGTGACTTTGCCCGGCCTGCAGTCAATTAATACTTATATTCCGCTGGGCGGAACTTCCAATCATTTTAAAACGGCAGTGTTAAAAGAATTAGAAGGTTGGGATCCGTTTAACGTGACTGAAGATTGCGATTTAGGTATTCGCCTATTCCGTAAAAAATACACTACTGCGATTATTGATTCCGTCACTTTGGAAGAGGCCAATAGCAATGTGCGCAATTGGATTCGCCAGCGGTCGCGTTGGATTAAAGGTTACATGCAAACTTATTTAGTGCATATGCGAAATCCAATTCAGTTTGCGCGTTACAACGGATGGCACGCCTTGATTTTTCAGTTGGTCGTCGGCGGTAAAATTGCCTTTGCTTTGATCAATCCGATTTTATGGATAACTACCATTGCTTACTTTAGCGCCCGCGCCACAATTGGGCCAACTATTGAGGAGTTGTTTCCTTCGGCGGTCTTTTTTATGGCGGCGATGTCTTTAGTTTTTGGAAACTTTTTATTTTTGTACTACTACATGATTGGTTTAGCCAAGCGCAACCAGTGGGAATTGATTAAGCATGTTTACTTCATACCGTTTTATTGGATGATCACCTCAATCGCTTCTTATCTCGCATTTTATCAGCTTTTAGTTAAACCTCATTATTGGGAGAAAACTCATCATGGTTTGCATGTTAAAAATCCGGTCGGTTTGCCGGTGTCGGCCGCCATGGCTCCGTTTAGAATATGGTGGGTACCCATTTTTTTGTAAACTTTGTCTACACTCTAATGGATATGTAATTATTAATTG
>PEZZ01000039.1 GCA_002773845.1 Candidatus Buchananbacteria bacterium CG10_big_fil_rev_8_21_14_0_10_42_9 | reverse complement strand
TTTGAATATGCCACCTAAAGTATTTGAAAAACAGCCTGTTATGGCTGCTTAAAAGTCTTAGAATGAGTGTTTGGAAAATGGGGTCCTTGACAGTTTTATTTTACTGCGTAAACTTGAACTATTAATTATGATAAAAAATAACTGTTTCTGATATGCATGCGTATGAATTGGTTAAGAAACTTAAACCTAAAATTTCTGAGCCTTGTTTATTTACGGGCGGTCATATCGTGATGACAGGCAATAATCAGCTTTCACCAAATGAAGGAACAATAAAGTCTTTTCATTACGCAGCCGAATTTTACAAAAATTATGAAGCGAATCATTCAAACGTTGGGATCGGGACACTTATAAACGATATAGGTCAAACCTGCGATATTAATCAATGCTCAACCACCAAGCAAGTTTTTGAAAGAACAAAATTTACTTTACCAAAGGCCTATCATACCATCTTGCAAGAATTTTTATCTTTCCCAGAGTATTTAGATATTTATTGGGAGAAACATATGCGTAATCGCGGCAAGAAGGAATTATTAAAAAGAATAAAGAGCAAAAACATAAAACTATATGACGAAGGTTATTATTGGTTGTCTCTAAATAAAAAATATTTGTTGACTCGCAAAAACAGTATTGATATTTACGGCACGCCAGCTTGTCCTTTAATTATGGCGGCGTACGCTTTATAACAAGAAAGAAGGGGATTTTCAAGCAGTCTAAATTTTTACTACGTTGGCGAGGATAACTATTCAACTATCCCCAATCATCTAATGATAGAAAAAGGCGCCGAGTTGGCAAAAGAGTTTGGTGCAAACATTTTAATCTATAATGTTTACTTCACGAACGACACAATCATGACTAATTTTTGACTATGAGTTATTTAGATAACAATGCTACTACTAAAGTTGCTCCTGAAGTTTGCGATGTTATTTTAGATTGTTTAAAAAAAGATTATGGCAATCCTTCTTCTCTGCATAAATTAGGCCAAGCCTCAGCTAATCTGCTTGCCGAAGCCCGGGAAAGAGTCGCTTCATCAATTAATGCCTACCCTGACGAGATAATTTTTGTTGGTTCTGGCTCGGAGGCAAATAATTTATGTATTAAAGGTTTTTGTGATTTTCACGCTGATAAAAGAAAGCATATTATAACTTCCTCAATAGAACATCCGTCTGTTTTGGAAGTATATCGCGTTTTAGAAGCGAAAGGCTTTGAGGTGACATATCTGCCCGTAAATACCGAAGGTTTCATCGCCTTGGATGAGATTGAAAAGGCTATTCGTCCGGATACGTTTTTGGTTTCTTTGATGCATGCTAATAATGAAATCGGTACGATTCAGCCAATAGAAAAAATTAGTCAAATGTGCCGCCGACAAAATGTCATTTTTCATACAGATGCCGTTCAAAGCTTTCTTAAGGTACCACTGGATGTCCAGAAAATTCCAATCGATTTAGCTTCATTCTCTGGACATAAAATTCATGGACCAAAAGGAATTGGCTTTGTTTATAAGAGGAGGGGTTTGTCAATTACTTCACAAGTAAACGGCGGCGGCCAGGAGATGAAATTGCGCGCCGGAACAGAAAATTTAGCTTTTATTTTGGGCCTGGCCAAAGCAATTGGTATCTTCGATATAAAAAAGGATGTTATGCAGATGCGCAAACTCCAAAGTCATGCAATTGATAAGCTTTTATCAATGCCAAATATTCGCTTAAATGGCCCTAAAGATTTAGTCAAACGTATTTGCAATAATATCAACATTTCCGTCAGTCATGTTGAGGGAGAGTTTTTACTTGAACAGTTGAGCCAGTCAAATATTTTTGTTTCGACCGGCTCGGCTTGCTCTTCTAAATCAACCAAAGTTTCTCCGGTCCTCAGAGCCATTAACTGTCCGCCTGAATATATTCACGGCAATATTAGGATTAGCCTTTCGCGATATACGACAATGAAAGATGTTAATAACTTTATAAAAGAATTTGAGCGCATAGTGTCTGGAAAAGGCAATGGCTTGAATATTACTATATATGGGAATTAACCAACTTGATAAAATTCGCCATTCGCTTGCCCACTTACTGGCCGCCGCAATACTCGAAATGTATCCAGGTGCAAAGTTGGCAATTGGTCCCCCAGTAAATGATGGGTTTTATTATGATTTTGAGCTACCCGCACAAATTTCTGATTCAGATCTAAAGCGAATAGAAAATCGCATGAGAAAAATTTTAAAAACTTGGGATAAATTTTCTAGGATAGAAGTTGAGTCTAGCTGGGCTAAAGAGTTATTTGCTGAAAATTCTTATAAGCTTGAAATTATTAATGAATTAAATAAATCAGGCGAGATTATTTCACTTTATTCAGCAGGTAAATTTCTTGATCTTTGCCGAGGGGGACATGTTAGTAGTGCTAAAAACATTGATCCCGATTGCTTTTCGCTCGATAGGATTGCTGGCGCTTATTGGCGAGGCGATGAGAAAAACGCTATGCTGACTAGAATTTATGGGTTAGCGTTTAATTCTAAGGAAGAACTAGAGGAATATGTTGAACGGCGCGAAGCAGCAAAACAGCGTGACCATAAAAAATTAGGCCGCCAACTTGAACTTTTTGACTTTCATGAAACCGCGCCTGGAATGCCATATTGGTTGCCAAACGGTTTAATTGTATATAACGAGCTAGTTGATTTTTGGAGAAAGAATCATGCTGCCCACGGCTATCAAGAAATTGCTACTCCTCTAATTAACAAAAAAGAATTGTGGGAAACATCAGGGCATTGGGATCATTACCGCGAAGACATGTTTGTGGTAAGTGCTGAAGAAGAAACGTACGGACTAAAACCTATGAATTGTCCTAATGCGATGATTGTTTTTAATATGAAGAAGCGCAGTTATAAAGATTTGCCGCTTCGGTTTTCAGATTCAGATACCCTACATCGGTATGAGCGGTCAGGTGTGTTGAATGGCCTTCTGCGAGCGCGGTCATTTCGTCAAGATGACGCTCACAACTTTATTACTCAAGATCAAATTGAGAGTGAATATGCCCAAATTTTTCAAATCGTAAAGGATTTTTACGGAATTTTTAACCTTAAGTTTCGTTATCGCTTAGGTACGCGCCCGAAAAAATTTATTGGCCAAGCAAGGCTTTGGGACATTGCTGAATCAGCCTTGAAAAAGATTCTCGACCAAACCTGTGGCGCAGGTAATTATGAAGTCGCTAAAGGGGATGGTGCTTTTTATGGACCTAAGGTAGATATTATTATGCAAGATGCCCTGGGGAGAGACTGGCAGATGGGTACGGTACAGTTAGATTTTCAGCTCCCCCAGCGTTTTAATTTAATCTATACCGCCAAAGACGGTTCAGCCAAAACCCCCGTCGTTATACATCGGGTAGTTTACGGCTCACTTGAAAGGTTTATCGGTATACTAATTGAGCATACTGCAGGCAAATTACCGGTTTGGCTTTCCCCGATCCAGGTTATGATAGTTACTATAGGAAAACAGCATGATAATTTTAGTGAAAAGGTGGCAGACCAACTTAAAGCCGCAGGGGTTCGAATAATGCTTAATAAAAACAATGAAACACTGAGTAAAAAAATACTTAAAGGTAAGAATTTGAAAATTCCATATATAGTAATCATTGGTGATAAGGAAGTCAAAACTAATAGTGTAACTGTTGAAAGATATAATGGTTCAAGCAATAAACAAATGGATTTGTCCGTGTTAGTAAACGAATTGGAAAATAAAATCGTTGCAAAATCTTAAATTAAATTTTTTAGCGCCTAGGCAAATGCAGTAGCATGTAGCATTGTTAGATGAGGATGATACCGTGGAACAGATAGTATTCTTAATTTATGATATGCCACCATATTGACAAAAATTTTCGCAGTGCTATACTGAAAATACAAACGGCGCGAATATCTATGTCGCGTCTTTTTGATTTGAATAAAATCTTTCAGCGCCGTTATTGATGTGTTGTTAAGCCATTATTAATTTTAACAATATGCTAATGAAAAGGGAATTTTTAAAGAAATCTTTGGCGCTATCTATATCCTTTGCTATGATTCTTAATTTGCTTTTGCTAAAAAGTAGTGTTTGGGCAAATGATTTGCCAAACGCCAATGCTGGCTCAAGCAATAAGAAAACAACTAATCCTGGCGCACGTCAGGATTTTTCTTTGGCTACAGTTGAAGGCGAAAAAGAGAGTTCAAGTAATATTTACTATATCCACACGGATCATTTGGGCGGCATCCACGTTGTTTCTGACCAAAATGGTAGGCAAGTAGAATTAAATGATTATTATCCGTTCGGTGATTTAAGGATTAATGCCAGCATATTAAATGAGCAACGAAAATTCACAGGTCACGAATTTGATCCTGCAACTAATTTGACCTACGCCAATACCAGGTACTACAATCAAAACTCCGGCCGGTGGTTGAACCAAGACCCACGGGCCCGAAAAACGCCTAGCCAGTTTTTGACAGACCCTCAGCAGTTAAATAGTTACGCCTATGGTAGAAACAATCCGTTAAAATTTATTGACCCAACGGGTGAGGCTAATTCTGAATTTCAACCTTTTACTTTGGGTGGGGCAGCAGCATATTTTGGAGAGCAGCTTGGAGTCTATCGAGGACTACCGTTACGAAGCGCAGGTGATCGCACAGGCCGGGGATCTCATGCTTATCAATGTGTTTCTTGGGGAAAGACATTTGCTCAAAGCCAATACGGGGTTAACTTAGACTATACTGGGCACGCTTATGCTTACGCCGAGCAATCATCCCTTAATCGCTCATTTAGAGCAAATAACGCCGGCAATCCAGGACAATATACGGCATATAGTAATGGTGGTACTGTAATTCCACAAGAGAATGATTTAATTGCATGGTCGGGAGGCAGAGAGGGGGTTGGGCACGTAGGTGTAGTTTCTGAAGTAGTATTTGATACAAATTCAGGCACTGGATATGTCTATACTGTTGAGCAGAACGCCGCCCGCAATCAAGCAATTTTTTCACAGCCGCTATATCGAATTTATAACGGTCGCGGACAAGCGGTTTATATAGTACAGAATCGCTTAGGAAACGATTATAGTTTAGAAGGCTGGTCACGGTATGAAAATGAGAGTAGGTTGCCTGGTTTAGAAAGCTATACAAGCACTCAACACACTCCCGCCACTAAAGTTCCCATAGAAAGACCTTAAAAATATGAATTATAAAAAAATAAGTTTTGCAGTAATCGGGTTCATAACTATACTTTCGGTATCTTATCTTGTTAATAAGGTATTTAGCGGAACCGGCGTGCCTTGGATTGATGATGAAGTAAAATTAAATTGCATCAGATTGCGTTCCGGAAATGCGGCAGTTGAGTTTACGTATCCAGATAATTTTCTTGATGTTTCATCTTCGAGTGAAATACGGATAAAAAGGCGGGACCCTGATAGCCCTACCAGGCCGGCAGATGAACAATATATCTTAGGAATAGACCCTAAACGTTATCGTGAAGTTGATAAAATAGTAGCGATGGCTAAAATTGAGCCCGGCCCTGCATACAGAAAATCAAGTCTGAATGAATATGCTGCTGCCTATTTTTATTTAGCTGATGATATGGGTGTGTTGGAGCAATATGAAGTTCCTTTTGGAAATCGAAATTTTTATATTTTTTTTGAGCCAACAATTTTGGATGACCAAGAAAGGTATTTGGTTAATAAAATAATTGAAAGTATAAAATTCAGTAAATTTGATGAAGATATATCCGAAAGCAGGGTAGAAAATTGCACCAAGTAATTGCAAGAAAAAAAGGTTCCTGACACCTTGTACTTGACAAAAAATTTAAACTTGCTATACTGACAATAACAATACGGCGCGAATATCTATGACGCGCCTTTTTTGTTGGAAAAATTGAACCTTAAAGTGCCGCCATTGATATATTATTAAATGAATTAATACTTTAATAATATGTATATTCGCAATGGTTTTTGGAGGAAATCTTTGGCGTCAGCTTCAGCTTTGGCCTTAATTTTTAATTTACTCGCTCCAATCGGCGCTGCTTTGGCACAAAATTTATCAAACGACATTACTAATCCTGGCGCAAACCAGGATTTTTCTTTGCCTTCAAAAGAGCTTGATTTATCTATTGCTTCCTCTCCTAGCGGCGCCCATTTTGCGTCAAATTTTGTAGCCGGTGATAATGCCGGTTTAACTCCGCGTAATAGCGGCAATTTTGGCGTGGATGAGCTGACCGGAACATTTAGTTTTACATATCCGATAACCTTTCCGCCCGGCCGTGCCGGCATGCAGCCCAATTTAGCGTTACAATATAATCATCAGCTTAAAAATGTCGGTTCCATGGTTGGCTATGGCTGGCAGCTTACTATTCCCAATATTTCCCGTGACAATCGTTTCGGCGTTGACGCGCTATATAACCGTAACGATTTCACTTTGAGCTTAGGCGGCTCTTCGCAATTAGAGCCAATCAGCGTGGACGCTAATGGCTATGGCAGTTACGGCAAAAAAATAGAGAGCGATTTTGCCAAAATTGAATTTAATTCAAGCAATAAGTGGCTCGTAACTGACAAGCTTGGCACGGTTTATACTTTTGGCTCAAGCGCCGCCACGCGCCAAGATAATCCGGCAGATTCTAGCAAAATTTATAAATGGATGCTAGAAGAAGTGCGCGATACGAACGATAATTTCGTGCGCTATGAGTATTACAAGGATTCCGGTCAAATTTATCCGAAAAAGATTTTTTATACTGGACACGGCTCAACCGACGGAATTTTTGAAGTTGATTTTGAACCGTTTGCCAACGGCACGCCGCAAGAAAACAATGTTTTAACCACTTCTTACCAATCAGGTTTTGAGGCCCAAACCAAATTTTTAATTGATTCTATTGATGTCAAAATTGACGGTAGCCTCAAAACTTCGTACGCGCTTGAATTTAGTTCAGATTCAGCAGGGCGTAAGTATTTATTGGCCTCCATTACGCCAGAATTTTATGACGGCGGACCGGCGCAAGTAAAAGATAAAGTAGATTTTGACTATAGTTATGAGCCGACGTCGTATACGCTAGCAGATTTTGGCTATTACGAACTGCCAAATGTTTTAGGCGAATCGCCCGGCTCTGATATGCAAGCTGATCTTTTTTTAGACCTGAACGGTGATAGTTTAACTGACTATGTTAGAACCGAATGTAATGTGAATGGCGATGTGACAGTAAACGCGTGGACTAATGATGGCGATGGAGGCTGGACAACATCAATTGCTTATTCAAAGTTTATTGATGGTTCATATAATTGTACAAGCCTATACGGCCAGTCACATACTATTCCAGTGGCTTTCGCCAATCTTAATGGCGACAATTTAGTGGATATGGTGGCCGACAATTCTTATTTCATTAACTCCGGCAGTGGCTGGCAAGAAACTGCCGCGAACATATTGCCTGTCGGTTTGCACGACAGCACTTCCAACAGTCAACCACCGGCGGACCAAGTTATTTTCCGTGACATGAACGCTGATGGCTACGACGATATTATTTTTAACTATCACCCTTCGGATAGTGTTGCTTCAATTGATGTGTACATGAGGGATACGTCTTCATATAGCTGGATTCTTGATCAAAACTATTCAGTAACCTCTGGTAATATGGGCGCGAGTGATTGTCTAAAGTATGGCGGCGATCCGTTTGGCTATGTTGACTTGAATGACGATGGTTTGCCGGATATTTTTTACAGTTACAATTGCACCTTTTTTAACCCGCCATATTCAGGCAGCCAAGCATATCTCAACACAGGAGAAGGCTTTATCGCCACGAATGATTTTGTGGTACCAACAACAGTAAGTAGTTTTTCGGGGGCTTCGCCGGAGCAACATGTTCACTACTTTAGCGATTTCAACGGAGACGGAGTGCATGAAACTGCTGGCTATTCAAGAGGCAAGTGGCAAAATAGCTCAAGCTGGAACTCAATGGGTTTGTTATCCTTGTTCGGAGAAGTATTTAACACGGGTATTATTGGCGGTAGTTACTTTGATACAACCCTTCCTGTCGCCATTGCCGATGTTAATGGCGATCAGATTCAAGACGTCATTCATTCGTACAGTTCTACTTTTGATCTCTATTTGGGCCGATCAGTTAAGCCAGATGTGTTGGAAAAAATCACTTATCAATCCGGCGCTCAAACTTATATTTATTATGATTATTCGGCTAACGAAAAGGATGGCTCGGGAAACTTAGAGAACCCTGATTTGCCGTTTAGTATTCATGTCGTTAAGGAAGTCATCAACGATAATGGCGATGGGCAATGGCTTGGCACGCGCTATTTTTATAGAGATGGCAAGACCACAAGTTATTTAAGCGAAGGCATTAAAGACGTGTTTGGTTTTGGCGAGGTGGAAAAACATATTGGCAAAGCCATACCGGATATTGATTTTGGCACCGGCGCTGACGGGGCGTTTGTGTCCAGCGGCAACGCCACGTGGACAACAGATAAGAATTTCACTTCGCTCACCGTCCAGTCAGGCCATACGATTACAGTTGAACCGCAAGTTGTAATAAAAGTGCAAGGAGATGTTGTAATTGACGGCACGTTTAGCGCCAAAGGGCAAGGATATCGCGGTGGACGTTCACGCTTATGCTGTTCGGAGGCTGGTAGCGGTCCTGGCGGAGGAGGCGGCGGCGCATTAATTAACTTCCCGGCGGCAACAGGCGGAGGCGGTGGCGGCGGTTATGCCGAGGTTGGCCAAGGCGGCGGCGATGCTATTGCGTCTCCTGCCGGGGGCGGGGGAGAGATATACGGAAATGATTTATTGGAAGCCATTGACAAAGGATCAGGCGGCGGTTCAGGCGGCAGTGTATACAATATTGAATCAGGCGGCGGCGGCGGTTATGGCGGCGGGATCATCCAGCTATTTGCTCAAAATATTGATATTAACGGTGAGATTAATGTTGATGGTAATGATGGCGGCGATGGCCACACGGCTACAAATATTTACACTGGCGGAGGAGGCGGCGGCGCCGGGGGTTCTATTTTTATCAAAGCTTTGAATGTTGCTGATTTAGGTACAAGTTTAGTTCATGCCGATGGCGGCCAAGGCGGGGCAGAGACAGGCGAATATGATAACTTTGGCGGCAATGGTGCGCCAGGCCGCATTAGAATTGAGGCTAAAGAAATTATCGGCAGCACGAGCCCCGCGTATTTTAGAGTTGGTGATTTTGACTATTCAATTTTAAATACGCCGCAAGATGAAAACTTGAAAAAAATAGTTGACAGCTATCACATCGCAGCTGATAGCGGATTATATTTACATGGCCGGCTAAAACAATCTAAAACCCTTGACGACCAAGACACACTAATCGCCACCAGTTTCCAAAGCTGGCAAGCCACCGATTTAGGCAACGGCCGCGAATTTGTATCGGTTACGGATAGCTCAAATACTGATTTTTCCGGAACGCATGTCAGCACGGCAACTGAATATACCTATGATACTTCTAACGGCAATATCTTGACGGAAGAACAGCTTGGCAAAGTTGTGGTTAACACAACTACTGGCGAAATCACCGATGAACTTACTGGCGACGAACGAACAACCACGTATCAATACGCCAGCAACGCCACTAAGCATATTTTGGCATTGCCTAAGACGCAAGTTGTGAGTGATGGCATATTGAGCCGCCAAAAAGACTTTTATTATGACGGTTTATTACATGGTCAAGTAGATATTGGTAATTTGACCAAAGAAGATTTTATTGTTGATGACGTTGAGATTAACCGAAGTTACAATGCCTACGGTTTGATGACCGGCGAAACTGACGCCAAAGGCAATACTACTAATATTAGTTACGATTCGTATTCTTTATATCCAGCCACTACCACCAATGCCTTGTCGCAAAGCACACTCACAAGCTTTAACTTACTTAATGGCGATCTTTCAATATCAACCGACGCTAACGGCAACAGTTCTCAAAACTCATTTGACGCTTTTGGTCGTATCACCGAGATCATAGTCACTAATATTGATAACCCAACTCAGTTAGTCACCAGCCAGACAATAACGTACGAAGATAGCAACTTACCGCGTTATCGCGAAATTACAACTTATCTTGATGGCACAATTAGTGTTGTTTCAAGAGAGTATAAAAACGGGCAAGACCAATTGATTCAAACCAAGACCGAGATGGAAGACGGTAGCTTTAGCACTGTTGACTTCGCCTACGATCCTTTCGGCCGCTTAACCCGTCAATCTTTGCCGTATGTGACTGCGAGTATCGCTTACTCCGTGCCTGACCTGGCAAAGCCTGCTACAACCTATACCTATGACGTGCTTGATCGGGTACTTTCTGAAACCACTTCTGTAGGCCTCACTTCGTACCAGTATGATGGCTTGTCGACTACAATTACCGACGCTAATGGTAATGATAAAGATCTGGTTAACGATGCCTATGGCAATTTAGTAAAGGTTAAAGAGCATAACGACACGTCAATCTATACGACAAGTTACGAATATAATCCTTTTAATGAATTAACAAAAAATATTGACGCCTTAAATAATGTCCGCAATTTTACCTACGATGGCTTGGGGCGAAGAACGGCAGCTGAAGATTTGCATGTATCGGGCGATACTAGTTTCGGCCAATGGTCTTACGGTTACGACAAAAACGGTAATTTAATCCAGTCGGTTGATCCGAATAGCCAAACAATTAATTACACTTACGATGAACTTAACCGCGTAGAGACTGAAGATTACACCGGCCAAAGCGGCACGGAAGTAACATACGCGTATGATAGCTGTGTTAATGGTGTTGGTTACCTATGCTCGGCAAGCTCAACGGCATCACTCATTGAATATTCATATAAAACTAACGGGCTTGTGGCGAGCGAATCAGCCACGATTGACACGGAAGACTTTATTACCGCTTACGACTATGACCGGCAAGGCAACATGATTTTAATTACTTATCCGGATAATTCGCAAGTGCAATATAGTTACAATGGCGCAGGACAATTAGAAACCGTAGGGCAAAAAGAAGATGGCGCTTCAGGCTTTAGCCCGTTGGTGATTAACTTTGATTACGACGCGGCTGGCAACACGGTTTTGCAAGAAAACGCCAACGGCACGTTAACGCAAAATACGTATGACCCGCAGCAGCTGTATCGCCTGACCAATCGGCTGACCGAAATCAACGGGCAGATGGGCTTGGCATCTCTGGCTTTTAGCGATACGGAAACCTCTGATGAATTTACTAATCCTCCCCCTGTCAAGGGGGAGCAAGAGGGGGTTGATAGCCTTTCCCAAGATTTAGATGGAGAGTCGGGCGAGGAGGGGTTAAACACTTCTAGCACTGAAGAACCAGTATCGCTTGAGCCAACTGCCGATCAAAGTGCTGACGGCACAGAAGTTGTCAGTGAGCAAACAGCCGGAGAAACAACCGATGCGATTATTTTGGGATCGGACAATAGTGAAATAGCAACTAGCTCTGATGAAATTATAACTGACGACACCTCTGAACCAGTGCTTGATGATGGTGTTATTGAACAAGATACGTCAACTATAACCAATACCAGCACCCCTGAACTTATTGATGATCCCTCCACAGAATCGCCGAGCAATATAGCGCTTGAGCTTGACTCGTCAAACGAGCCAGTAGTCGAAGGCCAAACAACTAGCACTGATGAGATCATATTAGATCTTCCCCCTTCACAGGGGGAGCAAGAGGGGGTATTAGTTGATTCTCCCCCTGTGAAGGGGGAGCAAGAGGGGGTTGATAGCCTTTCTCAAGATTTAGATGCAGAAGAAGAACCAGCCGCAACTGAAGAGTCTCCATTTGCTTCGCTTGAAACATATGGTGCAGATACGCCTGCGCCCACCAGCACCGAAGAAATTATTGATGCCGGGGAGCGGTTGGCAAAAAATAAAAGTTTAGTATCAATTGATGGAAAAATTCGCGACCGGCTTATCGGCAAAACCGACAAAGAAAAAGCCAACATCAAAGCCGCCGAAATTGCTAAATTAAACTTAGGCCCTAATTTTACTTTTGAGGTTGGTGAGGAGGGGTCAGTTAATCTTCCCCCTGTGAAGGGGGAGCAAGAGGGGGTATTAGTTGATTCTCCCCCTGTGAAGGGGGAGCAAGAGGGGGTTAATAACTTCCCGGCTAAAACCGGCCTCCGCATTGAAATTCAAAAACTGGAAAAGATTGACGGCGGCATTCAAGTTTTAGCCCGCGCCTGGAAAAACGGCGCACCGGTTGGTTTTGGCAAAGACGGCACGGTTGAAATTGAACGCTTTAGAATATTCAACCCGCCGATTTTGGTGCCAGACGGTACGTTCATCACCGCATACGACGCTAAACTTGGCCGCGATATTAGAAAGAGCAACTTCAAAGAAGATGTCACCGAAGCGCTTAAACAATCTTTAGCCCATACTATTAGCGTGGTCGCTAAAGATGGCCATAACATCGTTAAAGGCAAAATAGGCAACACTACGTCAGTTATCTACGCCGGCTCTGGCGACGGACGCTCGGGCGGGGGTGAGAGCTCTTGGGATGCCATTCACGACGCCACTACTAAAACGGTAGATGGCACGTTGCAAGTCGCCACTGGTTTGTTTGACGGTAACTATCAAATTAACCGCGCCTACGCGCCGTTTGACACGTCGGTGATTGGGGTTGGACGGGAAGTTACTTCCGCCACCTTCTCGGCCTTTAACGCGGCAACTGGCAATGGTGACAATGATGGCACTGATTACATCACGATTGTAAATCCCACCCCGGCCACAAACAACGCCTTAATTACCGATGACTATGACCAATTTGGAGCGGTCAATAACCCGACCGAAGGCATTGATAGCGTTAATCGGGTGGACTTATCCAATATCACCGTAGAGCAATATCAAGACTTCCCCCTTAACGCCACTGGTTTAAGTTGGATTGATATTACCGGCTGGACTAATCTTGGGGCCAGAGAAGGCCACGACGCCGAAGATAGTCCCTATGCTGGCGGATCAGACACTTTCAATTATCTGCGTTGGTATGATTCGGACGAAACCGGCACCACCAAGGATCCTAAATTAGTAGTAGAGCACTTTGCCGCTTCTGGCAGCGCCCCGAGTGTGCCAACCGGATTACAGTCCGAGGGGGCAACCAATCCAACGGATGTTAGTGACCCGACACCTGAATTTAGCGCGGTCTTCAACGACCCTGACACTGGTGATGAAGCGCTGTATTACCACATTCAAGTCGCCACCAGCACCAGCGCTTGGGCCAACTCTTTTTGGGATAGCGGTAAAACCGCCATGGCGCAAACCGCTGAAGGGGCAAGAAGTCCGGAAATCTCTTACGGCGGACCGCCACTTGGGTGGGACGGCAGTACGTATTATTGGCGCATAAAATTTTGGGATCAAAAAGATAACGAAGGTGTTTGGAGTAGCGAAACCGCCTCCTTTACCATGCATGCGATATCTGGCGACGCTTCCCAAAGTCTTGGCTACACCTATGACGCGGTTGGGAATATTACCCAAATTATTGATAGTTCTGACAACAACGGCGCTAAAACCATAGACTACACCTATGACGACTTGAATCGCTTAACCAGTGCTGGAACAACTGACGCGGTGTTTGGCGGTGATTACACGCGCACTTTTACCTACGACGCGATTGGCAACATTACCAATAAATCAGACCAGGGCGATTATAGTTATGACGGCGGGGAAGGCGTAAGTTACGCCAACCCGCACGCGGTGACTTCAATTGGCGGATCTGGCGGAGGCGCTATCGCGCTTGACGGGGTTATTACGACCGCAACTTCTAATGGCAACATCACCGAATCCATCACCGTCGGCAGTAACGATAACCGATTACTTATAGTCTCTTTTGCCACGCACCAAGGCGGCGGCGATGCCACGTCCATGACCTATAACGGCGACTCGCTGACGCTGTTGAAATCGCAAACCGGCTCATACGGCGAAACAGTATCTATTTGGGGATTAGTCGCGCCTGATAGCGGCACCCACACTCTGCAAGTCAACGCGCCAAGCAACGACTTTAATACCATTGGTGTTTATTCGCTGTACAATGCCAAGCAGTCCTTGCCGACAATTACTGCCGGAACCTCTGGTACAGTGTATACGTCAAATCTTTCTATTACCACAACCGCGGACAATAGCTGGATTATTGACGCGATAGAAGCCGAGCAAGCTTTGACAGTCGGGGGCAGTAGCCAAACGGAGGATTGGAACACGCAAGGTGGACAATATTATATGAATGGGGCTGGTTCGCACGTCGTGAAAGCGACTGCCGGAGAACAGACTATGTCGTGGAGTGTGGCTAATGGCTGGCGTTCAAACCACGCGGCGGTAGTGGTTGAACCGGTTGATGCTGGCGGCACGACATACACCTATGACAACAACGGCAATCTGACATCTGATAGCACTTGGACTCACGCTTGGGATTATAAAAATAGGCTGATAAGCTCAACGAGCGGCCAAGGTCCTGAACTGATTGACAATGAAAGTTTTGAAAGCTCTATTGGGAATTGGAGTAATGCTTCCTCAGACACCTGCGATTGGCTTCGTGATAGCGGTGGGACGCCTTCCTCTAACACTGGCCCCTCAAACGGCTACGATGGTTCGTATTACGCTTATGTTGAAACCTCCAGCGGGTATTGCTATACATCTGGTAATACTGCCGATTTAGAATACACCCTTAGCGAAGCCATGGCCGGCCAGGTGGAATTTCATTACCATTTGTATGGAGCGAATATCGGCACTTTAGCAGTTGACGCCTACAACGGGTCAGCTTGGACAAATATTTGGTCACTAGCCGGAGATCAGGGGAATAGCTGGTCGGGACTACAAACCGCATCATTTGGTTCAGGGACAACTAAGCTAAGATTCCGCTATATTGCCGCAGGCGGCTGGCAAGGTGATGCCGCTATTGATTTAGTCAAAGTCTATGAGCAATCCGGTGGGCAGATTACCTACGCCTATAGCCACACCGGCCAGCGAGTGAAATTGGATAACGGTACAGCAACCACGCTGTATCCCAATAAATACTACAACACTGATGGTACCACCGAGACCAAACACATTTTCACGCCTTCAGGCACGCTATTAGCCACGGTTAAAAACCAAGGTAGTTCTGGCGGTTCATCTGGCATTACCATTGATTCAACCGCCCAGACCAGCCACTGGGGAGAACCATCTACAGTAAATTGGAATCACACTGTTGGAGAGGGAGAAAACGGGTTAGCCGTGGCGTGTGTCAGCGGCCTAGCCACGCCTGGCGCGCCAACGTGGGGTGGACAAGCAATGACGCTTATCACAAGCGAAAACCCAACTAAGTGCTATTATCTCCTTAATCCAGATACTTCCACAACGACCCAAGTGAGTGTCCCTGGCAGTACCATTGTTGTCGGCGGTTCAATGGTCTTTTTCGGAGTAGACCAAACTGACCCGATCGGCGCTTTCACCACCGAAAACGGCAGCGCCAGCCCGAACGATATGACGCTTGTAACCGAAGCTGATAATAGTATGCGCGTTGATGTCCATGGCGCTAACCGTGATGACGCTACCGCGCCGACGGTGAGCCTAGATTCAGGCACCGTGCAATTTAACGACGTGGTTTCTCAAAACCAATTCCGTATCGGCCTATTTGGTTACGCTACCGAACAAGCCACGGCTGGGTCTGATACCCA